>JADGOU010000317.1 GCA_017882835.1 Frankiaceae bacterium
CCTGCCCCGTTTATTGGGTCGACGGCCGCTACGTCGGTCCGGCGACGATCGTCAACGCGCACCGGTTCATCTTCGACAGCCGGGACACCGCCGCCGGCGAGCGGCTGGAGATCCTCAAGGGCCGCGACGGGGTCTTCCGGTGCCGCACCACCTTCAACTGCACCGACGCCTGCCCCCGCGGCATCCAGGTCACCCAGGCAATCATCGAGGTCCGGCGGGCCATCGCCAGCGCGCAGATCTAGACGAGGACGAAGAATGCTGGAACAGCGTGGACCTGCGCCGGCAGACCGGCCGACGCCGAGGACAGCACCCGCCGAGGTCGACCCGACCGGGCCCGACTCCTTCCCGGCCAGTGACCCGCCCAGCAGTTGGTGGGGCAGCACCGACGACACGGTCCCCCAACACCCGGTCGAGGCCGCCAGGAGACCCGTACCGACGCGCCCCCCAGCTGGAGCCCTAGCGCCGGCCAGGCCCGGCACAGGCCCGGCACACCATGAGGCGCCCGCCGCGCGACCGGGGCGGCCGCCCGAACCCGGCCAGCACCGCGCGCGGGATACCCGCGGGGGCCCCCACCCCGGGGCCGGCCCCCCGGCCACCGAGCCGGTGCCGGTCTACCCGGTCCGGGTCACCGTCGGCGGCATCGAGGTCGCCGTGCCAACGCCGCCGGGAGATGTCGTCCATGACTGACACCGCCGACAAGCCGATCCCCGCTGACCTGCCCGCCCCGGCACCGTCGAGCGTCTCCCCGGCGGTGGTGGCGAGCTACCGGTCGCAGCTGACCCGGGGCGAGGACGTCGTCGATCCCCACACCTGGGCCGGTTCGGTACCGGCGGCGACCGGCATCGCGCCCCGGGTGCGGATCGGCCGCAGCCGGTGGTTCAACCTGCTCTGGCTGCTGCCGATCGGCTTCGTGGTCCTGATCGTCGCGGTGGCGGCCGCGAAGGGCCTGCGCGGCATGCCGTCGGTGCAGCGGTTCATCGAGCGCTACCCCGGCACCATCGAGTCGGCCCGCCCCGTGCAGCACGCCGGCCTGCCGCTGTGGGTGGGCGCGCAGCACTTCCTCAACCTGTTCATGATGATCTTCATCATCCGGTCCGGGGTGCAGATCCTGTCTGACCACCCGCGGCTGTACTGGACCCGGCACAGCACGCCGGGCAAGGCCTGGTTCCGGATCCAGAAGCCGGTGCCCGCGGATCCGCTATGGACGGCGAAACAGGACTCCATCAGCCTGCCGGGACAGATCGGTCTGCCGGGGCTGCGGCACTCCATCGGGCTGGCCCGCTGGTGGCACCTGGGCGTGGACACCCTGTGGCTGCTCAACGGCCTGGCGTTCTACGTGCTGCTGTTCGCTACCGGGCAGTGGCGGCGGCTGGTGCCGACGAACTGGGAGGTCTTTCCCAACGCCGTCTCGGTGGCGATCCAGTACCTGTCGCTGAACTGGCCGACCGAGACCGGCTGGGTGGCCTACAACAGCCTGCAGTTGATCGCCTACTTCGTCACGGTCTTCGTGGCCGCTCCGCTCGCGCTCATCACCGGCCTGGGGATGTCGCCCGCGTTGTCCACCCGGTTCAAGCGGATCAGCAAGGTGCTCAGCATCCAGGCGGCCCGCTCGCTGCACTTCCTGGTTCTGGTCTGGTTCCTGCTGTTCATCGTGATCCACGTCACCCTGGTGTTCACCACCGGGCTGCTGCGCAACCTCAACCACATCTACGCCGGCCGGAACGACACCGGCTGGCTCGGCTTCTGGCTCTGTGCCGCCTCGATGGTCGTCGTCATCGTCGGCTGGGTGGCCGCAACGCCGCTCACCCTGCGGCACCCGCGGGTGGTACAGCGGGTCGGCTTCGCACTGATCGGCCCGGCCCAGCGGCTGTTCGAGCACCTCGACGCCACCCCCGGCGAGTACACCGAGCGCGACATTTCGCCCTACTTCTGGCACAACGGGCAGTACCCCGACTCCGCCGAGTACCAGGCCCTGTTCGCCGGCAACTTCGCGGACTACCGGCTGCGGATCAACGGTCTGGTCGACAACCCGGTCGAGCTCGACCTCGTCCAGCTCCGGGCGCTGCCCCACCACGAGCAGATCACCCAGCACTTCTGCATCCAAGGGTGGTCGGGCATCGCCAAGTGGGGCGGGGTGTCGATGGCGACCATCATGGACCTGGTCCGACCGCTGCCCGCGGCGAAGTGGGTGGTCTTCTACTCCCTCGGGGACGGCCCCGACAAAGGCATCTACTACGACGCCCACCCCATCGAGCAGATGCGCTATCACCTGACGATGCTGGCCTACGACATGAACGGAGCGCCGCTGTCCTTCGGTCACGGTGCCCCGCTCCGGCTGCGCAACGAGACCCAGCTGGGCTTCAAGCAGGTCAAGTGGATCAAATGCGTGGAGTTCGTCGCCGACTTCGCCGACATCGGTGGCGGCTATGGCGGCTACAACCAGGACCACGAGTTCTTCGGCTACCGGCAGTCCATCTAGTCCGTTGCCCGCACCCAGGGGCAGCCGGCTCAGTGCCGGAACGCCGACCGGGTTCCCGTCCTTCGACGCCGACCCCGCCGCGTCACGCCGGCAGTCGGTAAGCATGGCACCCGGCACATATCCGGGACCGACAACGACACAGAACAGAAGGAAAGATTCGGATGGAGAAGTTTTCGTTGACCGCCCTGGCCCGCCAGCAGCTCACCCTCGCCCAGGCCGCGGCGAGCGGGCGTAGCTCGCACACCGTGTACGGGGGCCACGAGCACGTACTGCGCCAGACCGTGATCGCCCTGGCCGCCGGCCAGACCCTCGACGAGCACGAGAATCCAGGGGAGGCGACCCTGCACATCCTGCATGGGCGCGTCCGGCTGGGCGCGGGCGAGACGTCCTGGGACGGCTCGCCCGGCGACCTGCTGATCGTGCCCGGCGGCCGGCACACCCTGGAGGCGTTGGAGCCGGCTGTGGTGCTGCTCACCGTGGCCAAGCACCGCTAGCGCCAGAGCTTCCACAGCCAGCTCTGTTCTGTGGGCTCTCAGGTGCAGGTTTCCTAACCCAACGGCACGCCAGGCCGGCGCGGGAGAAGCACCCACGCCGGCCTTACCAGATGACCTGCACGGGACTGCCGGAAGTACTGATGGCCCTGTCCGCCGTCACAAGTGGCACCGCGGCCGCCCACGCCGCCGCGACGATGATCCTGTCGAACGGATCCTTCATGTCGGGATACGCAACGTCCTCGTAGCGCTCGGCAACCTCGACGGTGAGGGGCAGCCACTCGACGGCGTCGCTGGCATCGGCGAGGACCTGTTTCACGGCTCGGAAACTCCCCCGGGGTGACGTCGGCACGTCGAGCGCCTTGGCCAGAGAGGGCACGAGCCGGAACCGGGCGGTGTGGTACTGGACGGCCACCCTTCCCTTCCCTGTCCGGCACGGCGACCCCGCCGGGGCCGCGCAGAACGACATCGGGCAGTCGTTGGCCTCCACGCGCAGGTAGCCCTCGTCGCTCACCCCGGGATCGTTTCATGTGTCTGGTTCACACGTCCGGCTGTCTGCACCGTCCTATGAAACAGAGTCCGCCCTGAACAGGCCCGGTCCCGCGCCGTGTTTCATAGGCGAACACCTTCGGTCGCCTGGCCGCCCTGGCCGGCCAGCTCGACCCGCACCATCGGCAGGTACTCGCCGCGTCGCTGCCCGCACTCCTTGAAATGGCCCGGTTCGCCGCCCAACCACCCAACAGGCCAACGGCACCGCTTCCCTCACCCACCCACTAAGGAACCACGCCATGACCACCCCGCACGCCTTCCCCCTGAAGCCCACCCCGATCCATGTGTCCGGCGAGGTCCTCGATGACCTGCGCGCTCGTCTCACACTGACCCGTCCGCCGCTGGACGAGGGGAATGGGGACTGGTCCTACGGCGTCCCGGACAGCTATCTCCGTGAGCTGGTCGCCTACTGGCGG
>JADGOU010000318.1 GCA_017882835.1 Frankiaceae bacterium
GACAAGAAGAGCAACGTCTTCGCGACGGCGCAGGCGCTGGATGCGTTCGCCGGCGCCAGCTTCCTCGCCATCGGACCTTCGCCGATCAAGGCAGCAGCGCTGGCGTGTCCCCAGACCCCCACGAGCACATGAGGATAGGAGCGGCGCGGTCGCTTGCAGTCTCGGTCGCCATCGCGGCGACCGGTGCAGGCGCGCTCTCGCTCGCTCCGACCGCTCTGGCAGCCTCATGCAGCGACGCCGGTGGTGTGACCGTTGTCGTCGAATACGGCGCCCCCCTGGGCACCTCGATCCGTTGCGCCACAGGCAGTCCCGCCACCGGCCTCGATGCGCTGAAGAGGGCAGGCCATGGCTACACCTTCGTGCCACGGCAGCCCGGCTTCGTCTGCTCGATCGACGCCAAGCCAGACCCCTGCAACAACGCCCCGGCCGACGCTTACTGGTCGTACTGGCACGCCGAACCCGGCGGTTCCTGGAGCTATGGAACAGCGGGCGCCGGTTCGTCCAGGCCCATCGCGGGCAGCATCGACGGTTGGTCCTTCGGGAATGGCAAACCGCCTAGTTCGCGTCCGCCAATGGCGGTGGCGACCAGGTCCGGCGCTGCGATCGCTGGCGCGGCGACCACCGGCACCGCTACTGCCCTGGGAGCGCAGCCACCAGCATCAGCCAGCCGAAACCTCCCGCCGGACGGCCGCGGAGGGCTCATTGGTCTCGCCACCGGGGTGGCGATCGTCGTCCTGCTCGGCGCGATGACCGGATACCTGGCCTTGCGCCGACAACGCGCGGGCGACTGAGCGCGAAAGACGAAGACATTCCATGACATCGACCACGACGAGCTGGGGATCCCGAAGACAGGGGTCTCCAACCCGACCGTCGGTACGCCAGCGGGCGCGCAGGTTGCCCCGCGGTCTGCATCCGGGTGCCTGGTGGCTTTGGGCCATCAGCCTGGCAGTCGCCGCGAGCAGGACGACGAACCCGCTGCTGCTCGCCATCATGCTGGCCGTCACGTCGCTCGTGGTCGTCGCGCGCAGGGGCGATGCCCCGTGGGCCCGCGCGTACCGGCTCTACCTCGTGCTCGGAGCGGTGATCATCGTTCTGCGGGTGCTGCTTCATGTGGCTGTGGGCTTCAAGTACGGCGACCACGTGCTGCTGCGGCTGCCCGAGGTGCCGCTGCCCGGCTGGGCCGCCGGCATCCAGGTCGGCGGCACCGTCTACGTCGAGGGCCTGCTCGGCGCGGTCTTCCAGGGACTTCGGCTGGCCACGCTGATCGCGTGCATCGGGGCGGCCAACGCCCTGGCCAACCCCAAGCGTCTGCTCCGCGCGCTTCCCGGCGCGCTGCACGAGATCGGCGTGGCCTTCGTCGTCTCGCTGACCGTGGCACCACAGCTGGCCGACAGCGTGCACCGCGTACGCCGCGCCCGGCGACTTCGCGGCGACACCGTCCGTGGCATCCGGGCGGTTGGTCGCATCGCCATGCCGGTGCTGCAGGACGCACTCGACCGCTCGATCCTGCTGGCCGCCGCCATGGACTCTCGTGGCTACGGGCGCAGCGTCCAGGCTCCGCCGCGAACACGGCATACGTCTGGCGCCCTGGTGCTCACCGGTCTGATGGCCACGTGCATCGGCACCTTCGGCCTGTTGGACGCGCAGTCCGCCACCGTGCTTGGTCTCCCGGCGCTGCTCACCGGACTCGTGCTCGCGGCGGCCGGGATGGGGGTCGGCGGGCAACGCGTTCGGCGCAGCACCTACCGACCCGACCCTTGGCGGGCCCCGGAGTGGGCGACCGCCACCTGCGGCCTGGCAGCGGTCGCGGCCATGTTGTGGGTGGGCTACACCGATCCCAGCGCGTTGACCGCTCCGCTCCAACCACTCGCTGTGCCTGCACTGCCGCTCGTGGCAACGGCTGGCATTCTCGCGGCCGGCCTGGCTGCCATCGTCTCCCCCGTACCGCTGAGCACCGCTTCAACGACCCCGATACCGGTATCGCCGCCCGTCACCGAGCGTGCCCAAGAGAGGCCGCGCCCGTGAGCCCAGCCATCGTCTTCGAGCGGGTCAGCATCACGTATCCCGATGCCCCGCACCCGGCACTGACAGCGGTTGACCTCACCGTCGAGGAGGGTGAGCTGTGCCTCGTGGTCGGTCGCACCGGCTCCGGCAAGTCGACGCTGCTTGGCGCCGTCAACGGCCTGGTCCCGCACTTCACCGGTGGCACGCTCCAGGGATCGGTCCGCCTGCTGGGCCGCGACACCCGCGAGCACCGGCCACGGGATCTCGCCGACATCGTGGGTGTGGTGGGGCAGAACCCCCTGGCCGGCTTTGTCACCGACACAGTCGAGGAGGAGCTCGCCTACGGCATGGAGCAGCTGGCTCTGGCCCCGGACGTCATGCGCAAGCGCGTCGAGGAGACGCTGGACCTGCTGGGTCTGGCAGACCTGCGACACCGCCCGCTGCGCGACCTGTCCGGCGGTCAGCAGCAACGGGTCGCCATCGGTTCCGTGCTCACGACCCACCCCCGGGTGCTGGTCCTGGACGAGCCGACGTCGGCGCTGGATCCGACTGCCGCAGAGGAGGTCCTTGCCGCCATCACCCGGCTGGTGCACGACCTCGGCGTCACCGTGATGCTCGCCGAGCACCGCATCGAGCGCGTCCTTCAGTATGCCGACCGGATGGTCCACCTCAGTTCTGACGGCCGGGCAGAGTCAGGGCCGCCCGCCGAGCTCATGGTCACCTCGTCCGTGGCACCGCCAGTGGTTGAGCTCGGTCGACTGGCCGGTTGGACGCCGCTGCCGCTGTCCGTGCGGGATGCCCGCCGACGAGTGGGACCGCTTCGCGAACGGCTGAGCCACTGCGCCCCACAACCCCGGCGTCGTCGGCCCTCGGACGGTATTGGCGTTCCTGCACTGCGGGCGCGCGGGATCGTCGTGCGATACGGCGAGGTGGTCGCCGTCAACGACATCGATCTGACCCTGCGGACCGGCGAGGTGACGGCGCTGATGGGACGCAACGGCTCGGGCAAGTCCTCGCTGCTGTGGGCACTGCAGGGGTCGGGTCGTCGCGACCGAGGGCGGGTGGCCGTCGTCGCCGGCAGGGAGGTCGTTTCGGACGTCGACCTGCGGGCCGGGATCGCCCCGGCGACCCTCAACCCGGCGACTCTCGACCCCGCGACTCTCGACCCCGCGACTCTCGACCCGGCCCAAGGACGCCAGCTCGTGGGCCTCGTGCCGCACGAGCCGGGCGATCTGCTCTACCTGGACACAGTGGTCGGCGAGTGCGAACGTGCCGACAACGAGAGCAGAGCCAACGCCGGCAGCTGCGCCTACCTGCTGGAGCGGATCGCACCCGGCATCGCCCCGAGCCAGCACCCACGGGACCTCTCCGAAGGCCAGAGGCTCGCGCTCGTGATCGCCGTCCAGCTCAGTGCCGACCCGGCGGTCCTGCTGCTCGACGAGCCCACCCGCGGGCTCGACTACGGGGCAAAGCGGCGGCTGCGTGACGTCGTGCACGAGCTCGCTGACCGCGGTTGCGCTGTCCTGCTGTCCACACACGACGTCGAGTTCGTCGCCGACACCGCCGATCGCGTCGTCGTATTGGCAGACGGCGAGGTGGTCGCTGACGGCCCGACGGCGGACGTCATCGTCTCCTCCCCCGCCTTCGCACCACAGGTCGCCAAGATCCTGTCACCGCAACCGTGGCTGACCGTGCGGGACGTGCAAGCCGCCCTGGCCCCGCGAACGGCAACCTCGGGGGCGTCAACCTCGGCGTCCTCAACCTCAGCCTCATCGACCTCAACGGTGACGCCCTCGTGAGTGCGGCCATGGGCTCGTTCACGGGCGCCCCGGCCCGGGCGATCGCTCTGCGGCCGCGCTCGACGATTGCCGTCCTTCTGATGTCGGTCGTGGGGATCGCTGCGTTCGGCTGGCCACTCCTGGTGGATAAC
>JADGOU010000040.1 GCA_017882835.1 Frankiaceae bacterium
TGCCGCCGGCACCACCGGCTCAAGACCTTCACTACCTGGTCCTGGCGGCGCGGGGCGGACGGGGCGATCGAGTGGATCGACCCGAACGGGGTGCGCTGGCACCGGGAGCCGATCCGGTACCTGATGCCGGAGGTCCCGGAGGTCCCGGAGTCCGACGTCTCGGAGTCCGACGTCTGCGTTCCCGACGTCCCGACACCGGAGGTCCCCGCGCCCGACGTCCCGACGGCCAGCGCCGCTGACGCCGCACACCCGCCACCGAGGCGAACGGGTCCGGTGCCCGGTGCGGCGGCCGGCGGCCGGCCGCCGGCCGAACCGGATCTCGACAGCGACGATCCGCCGTTCTGATTCTCCAGTCCCTGCGCCGTCCCGCCGTTGGTCCTTGTGGCCAGCGCCGGGACGGCGACGGCGACGGACCGGGTGTCAGCGCAGGTCCACCACTAGGTCGGCCCGGTGCTGCGTCGAGGCTATGAGTTCGGCGTTGCGCTGGTCGCTGCCCAGCGCCCAGGCTCGGGCCGCGTCCGGGTGCTTGCCGCCGGCGACGTGCCGGGCCACCAGCCAATCGAGTCGAGCTGCCTCCGGCACGCGCAGGAACCACACCTCGTCGAGCAGGCCGCGCACCGGCCCCCAAGGACCGTCGTCGACCAGCAGGTAGTTGCCTTCGGTGACCACCAGCGAGACGGAGTGCGGTACCGCAATCGCGCCGGCCACCGGCTCTTCGATCTCGCGGCGAAACTGCGGCGCGTAGACCAGCTCCTCGGCGGGGTCGCGCAACCGGCGGAGCAGGGCGACGTACCCGGCGGCGTCGAAAGTGTCGGGAGCGCCCTTGCGGTCGCGGCGACCAAGCCGACCCAACTCACAGTCGGCGAGGTGGAAACCGTCCATGGGGACGAGGACGGTGTCGGCAGCCAGCGCGGCGACGATCGCGGCGGCGACCGTGGACTTACCCGCCCCCGGAGGCCCAGTCAGGCCGAGCAGCGTACGACGACCCACAACCACCAGCCGGCGCGCCCGCTCGACGAGGGGCAGCATCCGCGCCGACGGCGCATCCGACATGTCTCTCCCGCAGTTAGCTCGGTCGCATCGTGCCGCAGCCGGGCCCGGGTGCGAACGACGGCAGGCCTGGCATGCTCAGCAGCATGACCAACCGGAGGGGATGCCAGTGAGCGGGTGGAGTGCCGAGGACGCCGGGGACCAGCAAGGGAAGGTCGTCGTCCTGACGGGGGCGAACTCCGGGGTTGGCTTGGAGGCCGCGCGGGTCCTGGCCGTTCACGGCGCCCGAGTGGTGCTGGCCTGCCGCGACCCGCATCGCGCCGAAGCGGCCCGGGCCGACATCGAACGAACCATCGGCAGCGACGGGACCGCCGGCTCGGTGACCACCGTGATCCTCGACCTGGCTGACTTGGACTCCGTGGCGCGCTGCGCCGACGCGTTGGCCGCCGAGCACCAGCGGATCGACGTCTTGGTCAACAACGCCGGGGTGATGGGCGGGCTGCGCGGTTTCACCGCTCAGGGGTTCGAACGGCAGATGGGTACCAACCATCTCGGGCACTTCGCTCTCACGGCCCGACTGTGGCCGCTGCTTGCCGCCCCCCCGGCCGGCCGAGTGGTGGTCCTGTCCAGCCTGGCGGCCCGCACCGGCCGGCTGAAGCCCAGCCTCACTCGGGACGACCTGGTGGCGCCCCGGTCCTACGCGCCGATCCAGGTATACGGCAACACAAAGCAGGCAAACCTGCTGTTCGCCCAGGAACTACAACGCCGCCTCGCAGCCGCCGGCTCGCCCGTGCGGGCCATTGCCGTCCACCCCGGTGTCAGCTCCACCAACCTGTTCCCCCGGCAGCTGACCGACACCGGTCTCGGCTGGCTCGCCCCGGTGGCCCGGTCGCTGACTCCGATGCTGCTGCAGGCGCCAAGCGCGGGAGCCCTGCCCACGCTGCGCGCGGCCTGCGACCCCGACGTACCGGGAGGGGCGTTTCTGGGACCGCGCGGGCTGGGCCAGCTGCGCGGGCGCCCTGAGCTGATCGACGTCTACAAGTCCGCGACCAACCCGGTCACCGCCAGCCGGCTGTGGGAGCTGAGCGAGGAGATCGTCGAGCTGACCTTCGACGTCGGCGAACGGGCTCCTCGCTGACATCGTCGGCGTCTCAGGTACTTGACGTCTCAGGTACTTGGCGTCTCAGCTATTGGGAAACCCGAGTCAGACCTCGACCGTCTCGGCTACCAGCAACTCGGCAACCGCTTCCAACCCACCGGCGGCATAGGCCCGGCGCTGCCGGTCCGCTCCGGTGCCCAGCCGCCGTGCGCCGTTCGCCAGCGCACAGACGCGCTCGTCGTCACCAGCAGCGGCGAGCGCCGGGTGCAGCCGCCGCACCAGCCGGTCGACCGCGACCCGGGCCTCGACCAACCCGGGCTGCCCGCCGGTGCGCAGGTCGACGAGCTGCCCGCTCATTCCGTCTCGGGCAGCCCGCCAGGCCGCCGCCCGCAACAGACCCGGCGAGACCAGCGGCGGCGGAGTGCCGGTGGCGTGGTCGCGCAGCGCCGTCATGACCATTGCCCGGACCAAGCCGACGATGAGCACCGTCTCCTCCACCCGCAGGCAGACGTCGGTGGCGCGGATCTCCACGGTGGGGAACTGGGCCGAGAGCCGGGCGTCCCAGTAGACGCCCGACACGTCAGTGACCGCACCGGTAGTCAGCAGGTCGGCGACCGCGGCGTCGTACCCGGCGGCGTCGCCCAACAGCGGCGGCGCGCCGGAGACCGGCCAGCGAGCCCAGTGGATGGCTCGCCAGGAGGCGAAGCCGGTGTCGACGGAGTCCCAGTACGGCGAGTTGGCGGCCAGCGCCGTCAGCAAAGGCAGGTCCACCCGGATGCGGTCGAGGACCGCGACGGCTCGGTCCCGGTCAGCGACCCCGACGTGCACGTGCAGCCCGGCGATCAGCTGGTCCCGGGTGAGGTGGCGCTGAGCCGCCACCAGGTTTCGGTAGCGATCGGCATCCCCCGTTCGCTGGTCCCGCCACTGGGCGGACAGCGGAGTGCCCGAGGCGGCAATCCGGACACCCACCGCGCCGGCCGCGGTGGCCGCGACCCGGCGCAGCCGCCGGACCTGCGCCTCGACCTCCGCTAACGTCCTGCACACCGCCGTCACGGTCTCCAGCTGGGACAGCGGCAGCTCACCGACGACGCTGTGGCGATCCGCCGCTGGCACGTGTGCCAGCGCCTCGTCCGCTCGGGAAACCAGTTGCCCGGAATGTGCATCGAGGAGCTGGAACTCCTCCTCCACGCCCAGCGTCGGGACGGGCTCCGGCTGGGTCACGCCTCGGAAGGCTACGCGCGGCCGGACGCCGGGACCCGTCGCGGGTGCAGCCGATCAGTCCAGAACAGCGGCCTGCTCGGCGGCCGCAACCAGCGTGCGCAGCGCGGCCTGCCGCTCCGGCAGAGTCGGGCCGGTCGGCGACACCGTCAGCGTAGTCACTCCGGCTTCGGCGTAGGCCTGCAGGCGGTCGGCGATCCGCGCGGCTGACCCCAGCAGGGACGTCTCGTCCAGGAACCCGAGCGGTACGGCGGCCGCCGCCGCCATCACCTGGCCATCCAGGTAGAGGTCCTGCACTTGGCGAGCTTCGGCGGCGTACCCCATCCGGACGGCGACGTCGTTGTAGAAGTTCTGCTGGCGGCTGCCCATCCCGCCGACGTAGAGCGCGGCCACCTGGCGGACCTGGTCGGCGCAGGCGGCCAGGTCGTCGCCAATGGCGAGCTGCTGCGACGGCGCGACGTCGAAGCCGGTCAGATGCTCGCCGGCGGTACGCCGCCCGGCCGCGACCAACGCCAGCTGCTCGGCCGCCTGGCCGGGCGAGAACCACAGCGGCAGCCAGCCGTCCGCGATCTCCCCGGCCAGTTCGACGTTGCGCGGACCGATGGCGGCCAGGTAGATGGGCAGGTCGCGGCGCACCCGGCGTACCGACAGCTTCAATGGCTTGCCCGGGCCATCCGGGAGCGGGAGCGGGTAGTGCTGACCGGAGTGCATCACCTGCTCACGCCGCAGCGCCATCCGGACGACCTCGACGTACTCCCGGGTGCGGCCCAGCGGTGCGGTGAACCGGACTCCGTGCCAGCCCTCCGACACCTGCGGCCCGGACACGCCGAGCCCGAGCCGGAACCGCCCGCCGGAGATGACGTCCAGGGTGGCCGCAGTCATCGCCGTCATCGCCGGCGACCGGGCCGGGATCTGCAGTACGGCGCTGCCCACGTCGATCCGGCTGGTGTGCGCGGCGATCCAGGTCAGCACCGTAACCGCGTCCGAGCCGTAGGCTTCCGGCGCCCAGACCACCGCGAAGCCGAGGCGCTCCGCCTCCTGGGCCAAGGTCAGGCTGTCGCCCTCGGTGCGGGGACCAAGCCCCCAGTGCGGCAGGTGCAGGCCGAGCCGCATGCGCGCGTCCCTTCTCTCGACCGGCGGTTGCCGGACCTCGCTAGGCCGAGCGACCGGACGCCAGCGACCGGAGCCAGCGACCGGACGCCAGCGACCGGACGCCATTGTGGCCCGAACCGACGATGCGGCATGGTCGGACGCCCATCCGGTCGTGGTTACGGCGTTCGGGTGCACGTCAGGGCCCGCCGGCATGCTCGCCATCCCGCCGCGCCGTCGCCCGCCGGCTGCGTGCTGCTGGCGCCGTCGTGATCGGCAGAATCGGCCTGACGCTGACCGAGGGCGCCGATGCCCCGGACTAGGCCGCCCGCGGGCACCGCTGTCGCGGCCCATATCCTGGCGCCGTTCGCGGCGGCCCCGGCGCCGTCGCCGGCCCGGGGGGCAGACCCGTAACGGACCTCGACGTCAGGCATCCGGACGTTCATAAGGTCGTCCTTGGTTGTCGGTACGCACTTGGCGAGCGACTGGGCTGCGGTGGGGCGGCCGATGTCTACCGCGGCCTCGATCAGGTGCTGGGGCGGCCGGTCGCCATCAAGGTCGTCCGGCACGACGCATACGACGACGACCGCCACAGCGGGGAGATGCGCACGCTCGCCGGGCTGAGCCACCCCGGACTAGTCACGCTCTACGACGCCGGGCAGGACCAGGGCCGCGGTTACTTCGTGATGGAGCTGGTCGAGGGCGCAAGCCTGGCCGACCGGCTGAGCAGCGGGCCGCTGACCGAACGTGAGACCGCTGCCATCGGCGGGACGGTCGCCGATGCGCTGGCTTACGTGCACCGCCGCGGCATCGTGCACCGCGACGTCAAACCGGGCAACGTACTGCTCGACCGGGCCGGCCGCGCCAAGCTGGCCGACTTCGGCATCGCCCGGATGGTCGACTCCGCCCGAGTCACCGCGACCGGGCTGACCCTGGGCACTGCCGCCTACCTGGCGCCGGAGCAAGTCGTCGGCGCCGCGGTGGGGCCGCCGGCAGACGTCTACAGCCTGGGGTTGGTCCTGCTGGAGTGCCTGACCGGTCGACGGGAGTACGACGGGCGCAGCGTCGAGGCCGCCCTGGCGCGGCTGCACCGTCCCCCCGTGCCGCCGGCGGTGCTGCCGGCCGACTGGCGGCGGCTGCTCACTGCGATGACGGCTCGGGAGCCGGCGGACCGGCCGGCCGCGGCCGCCGCGGCCGCGTCCCTGCGGGTGTTGGGGACGTCGGCGCACCCGGCATCGACGGGTACGGCTGTGACGGCTGCTCTCTCGCTCCCCCGGCTTGCGCCACGGCGCTGGCGATTGGCCGTGGCCCGGCTGGCCGTCATCCTGGCCGTCCTCGGTGTCGGGGCCGCCTTGAACTTGGTGCCGTGGCACAGCGGCGTTGTCCCGTCCAGCGGACCGGCTCCGACCTCGGCTGGCGCACCGACGACTACCTCCGCGACCGCGCCACCGGCACCGGCCACGACCCAGGCACGGATCGCGACCGTCGCCCCGGCCACGCCGTCGGCAGTGACCGCGCCAACGCCGGCCGCGCCGGTAGCGTCTGCCCCGCCGATCAGCTCGACCGGGCAACCGCCGGCGGCCACCACCTACCGAGCCGGTGCGAACGCAAACGGTGGGGCGACTGGGGCGACTGAGTACAGCCTGGGCAAAGCGGCCCACCAGGGCGGCGGCAAGGGCAAGCACCACGGCTGACTGCTCGACGTACCGGGACTGGAAGGAGTGATGGATGGCGATAGCGGCTCTGCCGTCGGGGCGGCAATACGAGATCCGGTACGGCGACCAGCGCGCCACCGTGGTCGAAGTCGGCGGCGCTTTGCGGGAGTACGTCGTCGGCGACCGGCCGGTGCTCGACGGCTACGCCGAGTCCGAGATGTGCGACGGCGCCCGCGGCCAGTCGCTGCTGCCCTGGCCGAACCGGATCAAGGACGGTCGCTACCGGTGGGCCGGCACCGACCAGCAACTGCCAATCACGGAGGTCGGCAAGAACACCGCCATCCATGGGCTGGCGCGCTGGCTGTCCTGGACCGCCACGGAGGAGGCCGCCGATCGGGTGACGATGGCCTGCACGGTGCATCCGCATCCCGGGTACCCATTCACGCTCGATCTGAGCATCGGCTACGTGTTGGCCGCGGACGGCCTGACAGTGACGACGTCGGCGACGAATGCGAGCGCCGATCCCTGTCCGTACGGCGCCGGCGCCCACCCCTACTTGACCGTGGCGACGGAGGTGATCGACACCGCGGTCGTGCGGATTCCGGGGCGCACCCACCTGCCGGTCGACGAGCGCGGCATTCCGACGGGGCGCGAGCGGGTGGCCGGGACGGCGTACGACTTTATGGTCGCGCGCACGATCGGGGAAACCGAGATCGACGTCGCCTACACCGGTCTGGAGCGCGACGACGACGGCCTGGCCCGGGTGGTGCTGCAGGCACCGGACGGCACGGTGACGGTTGCGCTGTGGGTGGACGGCCACTACCCCTACCTGGAGATCTTCACCGGCGACACCTTGGCGCCGCACCGCCGCCGCCGCGGCCTGGGTGTTGAGCCAATGACCTGTCCGCCGAACGCCTTCGCCACCGGCGAGGACGTCATCAGCCTGGCGCCCGGTCAGACGGTCGTGGGGCGCTGGGGCATTACGCCGTCGGGGTGACAGCGCGTCTCGCCCTGCCCGGTGGGCCGAGGCGTCCCGGGGGGGCTGGTATGGTCCCTCCTGCTTGAGCAGCGCGCCGCTAGCTCAACTGGCAGAGCAGCGGACTCTTAATCCGCAGGTTCGGGGTTCGAGTCCCTGGCGGCGCACCGTGGTTTTGGCTGGTCAGGGCGCTACGCCGTTGGTCGACAAGATTATCGCTGGCGATCAGTCCGCAAACAGTCCGCATCCCTCAGCTATGATCTGCGGTTGCGGACATTTCTCGTCATCTCGCGAACCAGCCAACGCCCCCAGTCCCGAAGGGGTCGAACAGGTCGAATGCCGTGAAGACTGACGGCCTGCTGGCCACGCCCGGCGTCGGTCGCCCCGGGGTTGGCTCCGCTGGTCCTCTCGGCTGACAGATCAACCGGACCGGGCCGCTGCTTGGCTTGGCGCGCGACCCCCGTGGTTTTGAGGCCCTTGTGAAGGATCCGTGGGCGGGCCTCGTTGGTGGTCTCTGGCCTCAAGACACAAGCCGGCGCGTCTCCCGTGAGTCGATGAGACACTTGGCCGTGCCAGCGTGACTAGGACCCGGAATGACGGGACCCACTCGTACGGCGCTGCTCCACCTCCAGTTGGCCGAGCAGTTGGTTGACGTCCCCTCGGGCGATCTTCCGGGGGCCAGTGGGCTTGCCTTCCCGGGTCTTGACCTCCCAGATGCGGCGCTCGGAGCGGTGCGTCGTCGACGGTCCAGCGGCAGTCGGTAGCGCTCTGCTCGGTTCGGTGGGCGTTCGGCGTCGGCGCCGACCAACCGGGCGAGGACGATAAGCCCCTCGCACTGCTGGTCGTGACTACCGGTCAGCGCCGTCCGACCCTGTCCGAGGGGTCCAGTCGGCCTCCCGCCTCCCGCCTCCCGACGCCACTCGTCCCAGCCGAGGAACAGCCGGTCGGTGTCGTCGGCGGTCTGAGAGTCGCCGGCCAGCAGCGCGCTGGTCCGGGACAGCCGGCGGAACGGGGCGGTGATGCGTGGACCGTTGCGGATCGCCTCGTCCAGGGCGGGTCTCCGCCGCCACCGACCTGTGGGTCGGCGATCACCCCGAGGCCGCCCGGCGGGCCAAGGAGGCCAGCGACCTGCTCGCCACCGCCGGGGAAACCGAGCACGCTGCCTTCTGCCGCTATGTGGAGGCGCACGCCCACTTCGATCGCGGCGGCCGGCCGGAAGATCGGGACGCCGCGCGCAGGTAGGCCACCGACTGACCCTGGTCGGCGGCCGCCGTCGCCCTGGCCTGCAGGGCCTTCATCGACTGCGTCGCCGAGGACGGCCTGCACTGGGCACAGCAGGACAAAGACCGGGACGGATGTGCGCGGTACGGATGGGCGCGGATGGACGAGTGGCGTAAGCACGTGCAGGGGCAGGGCGACCGCATCAGGACCCTGGAGGCGCAACTCACCAGCTTCGCGGACGAGCGGGATGCCCGGCGACGAGAGCTGGAGCTCGAGCGCAGGCGCACGCGCGCTCTCGAGGAGCGGCTGCAAGCGACCCAGACTGCGCATGCAGAGGTGCACCGGCGCGCCGAGGAGGCGGACGGCCACCTGCCGGTCCGACGGGATCACGGCGGCGTTCGATCTCGCCGCGGACGAGACCACACTGCTCCGGCCGCCGGACCGTGGCGCGCTCACCGCGTTCGAACCCCGCCACCTGGCCATTGCGCGGATGCGGGCGGGACAGGCCCCCGACGACGGCCGGCCTGACCCGCACTACGATCACGTCCGTGCCAGAAGCGCCCGCAAGCCATCTCGTACTTGACCTGGACGTCCGGCCGGTTCTGGATTGCCGGTCGGTCGAACGACACGGTGGCGGGCTTGGCTGAACCTGTCCGGCCGCTGGCCGACGGTCCGGCTCGCGGAACCCCTGACCCCGGCCTGGGACGAGGTCAACCGCAGCGAGCTGGCCGATGGGGGCGTTGTCGGCGAGTTGCGGTTCGCCGCGATGTGTTTACACCGTGATCGTTCTACTCGACCGTGATCGTTCTACTCGCCCACAGCGTGGGCTCGCGGACTTCTCACAACGGCCGGACCACTGGGGCGGCGGGCACGTCAGGCCGGCATGCCCTATAACACCGCGGGTCGGGTCCGAGAACCCGCTCACAACCAGGTGTCAGACCTTATGCTTCCGTCCGACGCTCAAGTCGCCGAGTGGCAGGACATGCCGGCCGAACATCTGGTTGATCAACTCTGCGGCGGCAACGTAGAAGATCTCCAATGCAAGGATGAGTCCCAGCCAACCGCCAGTTTTGATCCAACCCTCGCTGGTGCGCGCCTGTCCCAACACCAAAGTCGCGATGGTGACCAACAGAAGTCCCAGGCCGATGACGAAGGCCACATTGGTCTTGAAAGAGGCAATCCAGAGGAAGAGAGTGAAGATCAACCAGGGCGCCAGGAACCAAGCGGTTGCATGCCCGTGCTCGGCCGCGGCGACCTTCGAGAGGTAGAATGTCTCGTAGACGGCGAACGACAGCCAGAAGCCGCCGTACGACATAAACGCGACTGCGGCGAAGAGTCGTCCCGCCGTCAGGGAGTAGACGCCGACGACGAACTGCACCAACCCACCCATGATCCAAGCGCTGGCGATCACCGCTTGGAGGGCTGACTTGTTGACGAAATGCGCGTTCACAGCACTCAAGATCAACGTGCTTGAGGCGAACGCGGCGAGTGCGATGGGACCGGGGTCAATCCTCGCCGAGAGATCGTCCGGCGCCTTAGCGGTTGTCATGGTGCTCCCCTGCTCAGCATCGTAGGGCGGAGCCAGTCCGGCGTATCAAGAGACTTGCGGAGCATGATCGTCGAAGCCGGCACCGTATCATATTCGGCTAGACGCCAGGTCAACAGGCTCGGACGGCAGGCCGTGAAGTGATTTGCGCTGGGTCGATGCGTGTCGTGTCACCGAACAGGCTCCAGTCCTTGACCCGCGAGCGCCTGATCGATCATCGGCACGTCGTGGTCTCCACAGAACTGCCGATCGCCGTGACGAGGACCGGCTGATCGAATTTATCAAGGCTGACGAGGCGAACGTGGCGCCCCGATGACGCGGAAGAACCACACCCCGCTCACGTGCTGCAGCCTGGGCCGATAGAGGTTCAGGTAGAGCCGGTCGACGGACTCCACCGCCAACGTCACGTGGTTGGCCAGAAGGTCGGCGACGCAGTGCGGCTACCGTCAGCGCAAAGCTCCGGTCGCTTGGCCGGTCCAGCAAGGCCAACCATCGCCAGGTGCGGATCCAAGTCGGGGAGCACACTCCCCGTGTAGTCCGCGACCGCCGACGATCCGCCGGCCGCTACTTACCGCCGAGGAGCGTTCGGCTCGCGGTCGGCCGCAGGTCGCGGATCCGCTGCGCCTTGCCCAGCGAGCGTTCGAGCACGCCGGGCTCGACCACATCCACGGTCACGCTGACCCCGATGTTCTCCTTGATCATGTGCAGCAGGTCCTGGCCGAGCTCGTCGCGGTGCCGAGCGGTGAAGTCCGCCGGTCGCACCTCCACCTGCACGGTCATCTCGTCCAACCGGCCCGATCGGGACAGCACCAGCTGGAAGTGCGGCGCCAGTCCCAGCGTACGCAGGATGAGCTCCTCGACCTGGGTCGGGACGCCGCGCAGGATGATCATGTCGTCGCTGCGGCCGGTGATCTTCTCCATCCGGCGCATGGTTCGGGCGGTGCCGGGCAGCAGCCGGGTCAGGTCACGAGTGCGGTAGCGAATGACCGGCATGGCCTCCGGGCGGTGTTACCGGAGCTGTTGGAGGCGCTGGCGTTCCGCTCCTCCAACACTGGGTATGCCCCGGTGGTTGAGGCGCTGGCGGTGCTGCGCCGGTACGCCCGCCGGTCCAAGCTCCGCTTCTACGCGCCCGAGGACACGGTGCCGATCGAGGGGATCGTGCCGGCCCAGTGGCGGAGCGCGGTCGTCGAGGACCGGCCGGACGGCAGCCGCCGGGTGGAGCGGATCCCCTACGAGCTGTGTGTGCTGGCCGCGCTGCGGGAGGCGATCCGCCGCCGTGAGGTGTGGGTGGTCGGCGCGGTCCGTTGGCCGGACCCGGACGCGGACCTGCCGGCCGACTTCGACGCGCACCGGGCCGGGCACTACCAACGGATCGGGCAGCCGCTGGACCCGTCCGCGTTCATCGCCGACCTGACCCGACCAGCTGACCGGCGCGCTGCGCGACCTCGACGCCGCGGTCCACGCCGGCGACACCGGCGGGGTCAGTTTCGGCGTCCGCGGCCGGCAGCCCTGGACCACTGTGCCCAAGCTCGCCAAGCAGTCCGAGCCGGTCAACCTGGACCGGATCAAGGCCGCGGTGCAGGCCCGGTGGGGCACCGTCGACCTGCTCGACGTCCTCACCGAGGCCGACCGCCACGTCGGCCTGCTCGACTGCTTCCCGTCGGTAGCCACCCGGGAGGCGATGCCACCGGACGTGCTGCGCGAACGGCTGCTGCTGGTGCTGTTCGCGCTCGGCACGAACACCGGGATCAAACAGGGCGCCGGCGGCGAGCACGGCCACGGCGAGGCCGCGCTGCGGCACGTCCGCCGGCTGCACGTCACCGGGGACAACGTGCGCCGGGCGACGGTGAAGCTGGTCAACGCCACCCTGGCCAGCCGCGACCCGGCGCTGTGGGGATCGGGCACGGCTTCGCCGCCTATGACCCCATCTTCTTCGCCCATCACGCGATGGTCGACCGGCTGTGGCGGCTGTGGGAGCTGCGGCACCCACCGCCGTGCTGCCGGACAACCTGCTCAACGAGGCGCTGCCGCCCTTCAACATCACAGTCCGGCAAACCGCTGAGCGTCACTACGCTGGGATATGACTACGCCAGCTTCTCCAGCCGAGCCCAGGTAGGAGGTTGACCGTGATGGCCGTCAGCGTGGCCCTCGAATTTCCCCACGATCAGTCACCGGCCTTCACCGCGCCGACCTGACCTTCTATGGCCTCGACCACAGCGGACCGTCGTACGAGCGCGGGTCTTCTTCGACACCCCAAATGCGACGGCGGACACTCCGCTGGAACGCGCCGCCGGCTACGTCGGGTCGTTCACCGTATTCGGTCACGGCGGTTGCTTCAGCGAGCACGGGCACTGCGACGTTCGCGGCCCTGTGACCGCCTTCGATCGACGCCTCCCGCACCAGCTGGTCCCCGCTTCCCGGGTGCTGCTGTGCACCGAAGCCCTGCGCGCGACTCGGCGAGGGCCGCGACCACGTCACGGTCACGGTTGTCCCCGTCGTCCGCTCACACCTCGCGACCGACACACAGGCCGAGGACGTCCTGCAGATCGAAACCAGGTATCGCTCTACACACCTACGAATAGCGCACCCGTCCTGGCATCCAGCTCGTCCACCAAGGAGGTACACCAATGGCAGGCAACGCCGAACCGAACCTGTTCCAGCTCACCGCGAGGCATCTGCACGTCGTGTTCTCCACCACCGGCATCGACGGCAAGCCGCATCTGAGCTACGACGACGGCATAACCGGCACGTCATCTTCCGGCGACCAGATCCGGCTCTCCGGACCGGACACCGACCTGCAGACCGCGACGGTGACGATCCGACCCACGGTCGACACCGGTAGCACCACCTTCACGCTGCTGGTGCCGCGCGTCGTTCTTCCCGGTGGTGCGCCCACCACGATCCATACTGTCGGAATCATTACGGGGCACCGGCATTCCCCGATCCTCGCGCTGAACGTCGGCCAGCTCGACAGCTACCGCGCGGTGGCTCTCAGTGGCACCGCCTGCATCGTCCAGTTCTGACTCGACCAGCTAAGTTACATCGTTACATCGTTCGAGTTTTCCGGTTCTCCCAGCATGGATGTTGATCAGCTTCCGGGTTCCGGGCCTCGTTCGTGAGGAGCGCGAAGGCAGCGCCGGGAAGCGCCTGTCGTGGTCTCTTGTCAGCCATCCACGGGGCGGGCGTGGCTTCAGTTCATTGCGGACGTCATCGACTTAGGGTCATCCGGTCGGCAGCACGGCGATCCGGGCATCGTTCTGGTCGAGGACGTGCAGCGCGAGAAGTTCCGGTCGCGGGATGGCGGTGGCCCCCTCGACGCTGGCCTGTCCGGTGTAGCCGACCTGCCAGGTGCCGGCGACCTCCTGGCCTCCGCCCCGGGCAACCGCGATCAGTCGGCAGCGGGTGCCGGTCGGCACCCCCGACAGCCGGAGCGTGACCTGGGTCCCCCACGGCCGGCTACCTAGCTGAGCCGTCGCCTGGACCGATGCCGAGGCGCCCGAGCTGGCCACGCTGCCGGCGTCAACCCGGAAATCGGGGGCGGACGAGCCCGTGACAGCTACCGTGCCGCCAGCGCCAACGGCCCCGATGGTCACGGCTGCGGCCACCGCAAGCACAAAGCCGCGACGGCGATTGCGCCGGCGGTCGCGACGACGGCGCGTCAGCTCTGCAAGCGCCCGCTCCAGTGGCTGCGCCGGAGGAGGTCCAGCCAGCACCTCCACATCGGCGGCGTCAAGCCGGCCCAGCAGCCCGGGCAATCCGGCGAGCCCGGCGAGCTCCTCCCGGCAGCCGGCGCACCCGCCGAGATGACCCTCCAGCTCCGCACGCTCGGCCGGTTCCAGCGCGCCGAGCACGTACGCCCCAAGCGCGATCCGCGCCTGATGCGCTTCCGGGCTCATGTCGTCCATCCCGATTCCTCGAAGGCCAGGCGCAGCGCCCGCAGCGCGTAGTAGACCCGGGACTTGACGGTGCCCGGGCGGACGCCGAGTACGAGGGCGGCTTCGGCTACGGACCGCCCCCGGTAGTAGGTCTCCACCAGCGCCGCACGGTGCGGCGGACTGAGCGTGGCCAGCGCCTCGGCAACCTGCCAGGCCTGCAGCGCCCGGTCCAGCTCATCCGGGGCGGCAAGCGTCGCCAGCGCGTCGGGAGTCGTCTCGATCGGCCGGGCGCGGCGCGCCCGGTGGGCATCGACGGCCACCCGCGCCGCGACAGTGAACAGCCAGGGCCGCAGCGGCCGAGAGTCGGCGGCCAACCCCTCCGCGTGCTGCCACGCCCGCAGCAGCGTCTCCTGCACGACATCCTCGGCCTGCCCCCGGTCGCCGATCAGCCGGGTCGCATAGGCCAACAGGGCCGGTCCATGCTCGGCGTAGACAGCGCGTACGAAATTGGCGTCTGGATCGTCGCCGGGCGCGGATCCGGTCGCGTCGGATTGTTCGCCCACACTGACTGTCACGGCCCAACCCGCCTATTCGTTCACTGTCGCGATGAACCGAATGGACCTGACCGCCGTGACGTCCGTCATGAGCGCCGGCCGCAACTCCCGCTAGCTTGACCTGCTGCGCCTGTTGACCGCCGTCGCCCTGGTCACCGATAGCTACGTGTACGTCGAAGACGCAAGCATCTACGCCCCCGTCCAGCCCGGGGGATCGAGCACGCGGGCTGAGCTGTTCTGGGCGGAGTCCGCAATCGCCGTCACCAGCGCGGTCCTCATTCTCCTTTGGCGGCGCCGTAAGTTCGTGGAGGTCGGGC
>JADGOU010000041.1 GCA_017882835.1 Frankiaceae bacterium
CAAGAAGGGCAAGCAAGCGGCCGGCGAACAGCAGGCTCAGGGCAACAAGGTCGCCGGCGGACCCCACAAGCAGGCCGCAGGAAAGCGCGAGTTCCGCCGGAAGTCCGGTGGCTAGGCGAGGTTCCGCCGGGCCGGTCTGGTAGGACTTGGCCCATGAAGGTGGACCCGGAGAGCCCGGCCGTCCAAGGGCTCACGACGTTCTTGGCGTTCGTGGTGCTCAACCTGCTGTACCTCATGGCCTGCCTGCCCGTGGTCACGATCGGGGTCGCGACGAGCGCCCTGTACGAAGTGACGTTCCGCTATGCCGACCAGGAACGCGGCAACCTGCTCCGCGACTACATCGCCGCCCTGCGGCGCAACGCGGCGCAGGCGACGGCTGTGTTCGCCGCCCTGGGCCTGCCACTTGCCGCCCTCCTGTTCGCCGCCGTGTTCTGGTCCGCGCTCGGCGGCGCCCTCTCGGTGGCCGCGACGATCATCGCGGTGCTCGCGGCCGCCTACCTGCTGGCTGCCCTCCTGTACGGCCTGGCGCTCGTCGCCAGCTACCGCAACAGCCTGCGGCAGACCCTCAAGAACGCGCTGCTGCTGCCCGGTGCCGAGCCGCTGTGGACGCTCGGCATCCTGCTCGTACCAGTGACCTGCGTGGCGCTGCTCGTTGCGATGCCGGGCTTCGTCTACCTCATCGCGACCATCGGCTTCTCCGTCGGCTCGTACGCCAGCGCGTTCCTCTTCCGCCGTGTCTTCCGTGGCTACGCCGGTACGGTCACCGGCGCCTGAGCGGACGGATCGCGACCGAGAACGCGACGAGGGCCCGGGGCGAACCCCGGGCCCTCGCCTCGTCACGCGGCCGTGATCAGGCGAACTCCTTGACGATCGCGATGCGCGCGTCGTTCTGCGCCTTCGCATAGGCCATGTCGACGGCGAGCACCTTCTGGTAGCCGAGCCCGTCGGCCGTCTTCTGCATGTCGGACAGCAGGGACTCGAGCTCGGAGTCGCTGTTGGCGAACGACATCTTCCACGACTGCTGGATGATGATCGCCTTGACCTGGTTACGGATCGTCTCGATCTCCGAGCTGTCCGTCGGCGTGGTGAAGCTGGCGCCCGGGCCCACGATGACCTGCTTGTTCTGCCGCAGGTAGTCCATCGTCGTCGCCGCGCCGCCCATCCGGGACGCCCAGTCCTTCGTCAACGGGTTCTTTGACGCGTCCTGGTAGGTCTTCCACATCTTGTAGCTGTATGGGTAGCCGGTGTCGGGGTCCTTGTCGATCGGCATGACGAGGGTCGTGTTGATCCAGGACGCGCCGTCCTTGTAGGTGCCGCCGCCCCAGTCGGCCGGAAGGTCCGCACCGCCTCCGACGAGTGCCTTCTTGCCGAAGTCCGTGAGCTCGGGCAGCTTCGCGGAGTTGACGTCCCACGTGAGGCCCTTCGGCCCCGCCGCGCCCATCGTCTGGCTGTTGTTCGTGTAGACGCCATCCGACGAGAACAGCCAGTCGGCGAACGCCGCGACCCGCTCGGGATCCTTGGCCTTCGAGCCGATCGCCAGGATCTGCTTGCCGCCGTACGCCTCCGCGCCGTACGAGAAGATCTTCATGTCCTTCAGCGGGGCGATCATGAAGCCCTTGCCAGCGGCCATGTGCGCGTCGGTGTTGTAGGCAGCCTGGCCCTGCCACGGCCAGAACGAGAAGAGCACCTGCCCGTTCTGGATCTTCGTGAACAGCGTGTCGTAGTTCTGCGTCGTCGAGTCAGGGTCCACCAGGCCCATCTGGTTGGCCTTGTGGAACCAGCGCAGGTTGCGGATGTAGTTCGATTTGGAGTCGAGGATGCTCTGGTAGTCCGAGCCGTCGGCCATGGCCAGCACGAACCCCACCTCGTCGTAGCCGTAGTAGCAGGCCGGCTGCTTGGCGTTGTTCATCATGTTGCCGTCCCAGTCCTTGAACAGGGAGATGGCGTACGTCTTCTTGCCGTTGTCGGCCGTCGGACTGGCGTCCTGCATCTGCTTGAGCACCGGCAGCAGGTCCTCGAGAGTACCGACAGCCGGATAGCCGACCTTCCCGTACAGGTCCCAGCGCAGGAACGGACCGAAGGTCGGGTCGACGCCCTCCGACGACTCGTTCGGCTTGAGCGTCGAGACCTGCGTCGGCACGCCGTACACGCCGTTCTTGCCGTCGTTGAGGTGCTTGACCGCCTTGTCGAACCGCGCGGCGTGAGTCATGTTCGGGTAGTAGACGGTCATGTCGGCGAGCAGTCCGCCCGGGACGAGCTCGTCCATCTTCTGGCCCTTGTCGGTGATGATCAGGTCACCGAGGTTCCCCGCCGCGACGCGGGTGTTGTAGAGGGTGTCGCCGCCACCGGCGACGTTCGGGGCGATGATGTTGAGCTTCAGGTTGAACTTGTCCTTGACGATCTTCGCGAACCAGCCGGGCTGTGTGCCCATCTGGTTGGCGAGCCCGTCGAACACGTCGATGCTGATCTCGTCCGACCACGCGGTCGGGAATGGCGACGTCGACCCCGATCCGTTGGGCGACTTGGAGCCGGTACAGGCGCTGAGGCCGATGGCGGCCGCCGACAGGCCCAGTCCGGCGAAGAGTGTCCGACGGGAAATGGTGGTGGTCACAGCCCCTCCTTTGGCGATGGTCATTGCGAGTCCTTTCTCTGGTTTCCTGGCCATCAGCCTTTGACGGCGCCGAGCATGATTCCCTTGACGAAGAACCGCTGGAACAGCGGATAGATGAGCAGGATCGGCGCCACCACGACGACGGCGACCGTGGTGCGGATCGAGGTCGCGGTCTGCGACGTGGCTGCCGACGCGACCGCGCCGATGTTTCCGCCCGCCTGCTGGGCCGCCTGGGCAAGGCTGGCCGCCTGGTTGATGTACATGTAGAGCAAGAACTGGAGCGTGTACAGGCTCTGGTCGGTGACGTAGATCAGCGTGTCCTGGAAGCTGTTCCACTGGGCGACCGCGGAGAAGATCGCGATCGTCGCGAGGATCGGCGTCATGTTGGGCAGGACGATCTGCCAGAAGATCTTGAAGACGCTGGCCCCGTCCACCTCGGCCGCCTCCTCCAGCGATGTGGGCAACGACTCCACGTACGTCTTGACGAGGATGATGAAGAACGGCTGGACCACGAACGGCAGCAGGTACACGAGGAAGTTGTTGGTCAGCCCCAGCACCTTCATGATGAGGAACACGGGGATGAGGCCGGCGTTGAAGTACATCGTCAGCACGACCAGGCGGTACCACAGCGCCCGCTTCCACATCCGCTCCTGGGTGAACATGAAGCCCAGGTAGGCCGAGGCGAGGACGGTCGCGGCCGTTCCGAGGACCGTGCGGCCCACCGACACAAGAGCCGCCTGCGGGAGCCCCTGCAGGGAGAACGCCTGCCGGTAGTTCGAGAACTGCAGCCCGACCGGCCACCACCGCACGTCACCGAGCGCCGAGACGTCGTTGGCGCTGATCGAGTTGATGATGAGGTAGTAGAAGGGGTAGCCGCAGACGAGCGCGAGCAGCAGGAACACGGCGTAGTTGAAGATCGTGAATCCGAGGTCGCGCACGGAGCGCTGCGTCCCGCGCGGGGTCGTCGTGGTCGTAGCCATCTCGTGTCCCCTCAGACGATCGATGTTCCGCGGACGCGCTTGGCGATCGCGTTGACGGTGAGCAGGAGGACGACCGAGACGATGCTCTTGAGCATGCTGACCGCGGTCGCGAGGGACAGGCTGTTGCCCGTGATGCCGACGTTGTAGACATACAGGTCGAGGACCTGGATGTGGGTCTTGTTGAACGCGTTCTGGAAGACGTAGTACTGCTCCATCCCGTTGTTGAGGATGTTCGCGACGCTGAGCATGAGCAGCACGAAGTACGTGGGCATCAGCTGCGGCACCGTGATGTACCACATGGTCTGGAATCGGCCCGCGCCGTCGACCTTCGCCGACTCGTACAGCGCCTGGTCGATCCCGGAGATCGCGGCGAGGTACAAGATCGCGCCCCACCCGAGGGTCTTCCAGATCCCCCAGCCGGCCATCGCGAGCCAGACGTGGGTGTCGGAGTCGAGGAACTTCACCGGGATGGTGATGATCCCGGAGCTCACGAGCACGTTGTTGACCAGGCCGGTGCTCGAGAACATCGAGAAGGCGATCATGTAGACGAGCACCCAGCTGATGAAGTTCGGCAGCGTGGTGAGAGTCTGCACTGTGTTGCGGAACCACTTCGAGCGGACCTCGTTGAGGAACACCGCGAAGGCGAGCGGAAGCACCGACGAGGCGATGCCGAGGAAGCTCATGCCGAGCGTGTTCGCCATCACCTGCACGATCTGGGAGACCTGGGTCGGTGACGAGACGAGCAGCTGGAACCACTGCAGACCCACGAACTTGCTGCCGGACAGTCCGCGGGCGGGCCGGTAGTCGAACAACGAGTAGACCCAGCCGTACAGCGGGAAGTAGGAGAACAGGAAGACGAGCACGAGGAGGGGCACGATGCTGAGGAACAGCTTCTTCGACCCCCGGCGCGACGTCGCACCCCGGCCCCGCGCGATCCGCGAGGGCTGGTCCGTGACGACGGGCGGCGCGGTCACCGGCAGGCGCCTCTCGCCGTGACGGCGGACGTACGGCCTCGCTGGTACGGGTGTCGTTCCACCGTCTCACTCCCTCGTGACGTCCAGTGCTCCGCCCGAAACTGTCCGGGCCTGATTTTGTTCCTTGGGAACACTAAACATGGAAAGGTTGGTTTCGTCAACCAGGTGCCCCGACTCGTCGCGAGCCCATCAGAGCCGCGTCGAGAGCCAGGCAGCCTGCCGCTGCCACTGGTAACCCTCGCCGCCCTCGTGGCCGTTGTAGGGGTACACGACGAGTTCGCGGTCATCGGCCGCGAGGTGGTTGAAGGCGGCGAACACCGACGACGGCAGGACGATCCCGTCCATGAGCGCCACCGAGTAGAGCGCGGGGCAGGTGATGCGCCGGGCGAAGTTCACGCCGTCCATGTACGACAGCGTCCGGAACACCGCCTCGGCGCGACCGCGGTGGACGGCGAGGTAGCGGGTGATCTCGGTGTACGGGGCCTCTGGCGTCAGCTCAACCGAGCGGCGGAAGTGCGCGAGGAACGGCACGTCCGGCATGACCGCGCGCACGTGCGGCGCGAGCCCGGCGACCGCCACGGAGATGCCTCCCCCCTGGCTACCGCCGGTCACCGCGATCCGGTGGGGATCGAGCCCCTCGAGCTGCGCCACCGCGTCAACGAGGCGTACTCCGTCGGTGAAGAGCCGCCGGTAGTAGTACGTCTCGGGCGCGAGGATCCCGCGGGTCATGTAGCCCGGCGTCGCGCTGTCGGAGCCGTGGGGATCGGGCGTGTCACCCCCGGTGCCCCACGCCGCGCCCTGACCGCGCGTGTCCATGGCGAGGTGGGCGTAGCCGCTGGCGGCCCAGCGCAGCCGGTCCTCGGGCAGGCCCCGGCCGCCGCCGTAGCCCAGGTACTCGACGACGACCGGTAGCGGCGCCACGGCGTCCCGGGGCCGGACGAGCCAGGCCCGCACCGGGTCCCCGGCGAACCCGGGGAACGTCACGTCCTCGACGACGAGAGCGGTCAGCGGGCTCTCGACCACGGCCCGCTCGACGGCGCCGTCGGCATCGCGGGCCTCGGCGAGAGTGTCGGCCCAGAACCTGTCGAAGTCGTCGGGCTCGGCGACCTCCGGGCGATAGTCGTGGAGCTCGCTAAGGGTGAGATCGGTGAACGGCATCGGGTCCTCCTCAAAGGGCGAAACGCTTGACATTTAGTTTCTTCAAGATACAAAATACAGGACGGCAACCGCCTGGAACATCGGCAGACGACCAGTCTGCATCCGACGCCGGCGGCCGCCCAGCGAGAGGAAGGCCGATGTCTGCCCCAGCCCGAACCGCCGCGGTCGGTGAGGCGATGACCGTGCTGCGCGCTGACGCTCCGACGGCGACGAGCCGGCTCACGACCGATGACTTCGTACCCGGGCGAGGCCCCGGGGAAAGGACCAACGAGGCATGAAGTTCACCAACGGTTTCTGGCGGCTCCGCGACGGGGTCTCGGCGATCTTCGCCCGGGAGGCGTACGACATCGAGGCGACCGAGCACTCGCTCGTTGTGCTCGCCCCGAGCAAGGTCATCACCCAGCGCGGCGACACCCTCAACCGACCGCTGCTCACGGTGACGCTGACCGCGCCCCTTCCGCACGTGATCGGCGTACGCGTCGAGCACCACACCGGCGGCGGCGACCACGACGGGTTCGATCTCGTCGGCGCGCGCGACGGTGTCGGCGTGGTGCACGTCTGCGACGAGGAGGCCACGCTCACGAGCGGCGACCTCGTGGCCCGTATCGCGCGCACCGGCGACTGGACGCTGACGTTCGAGCGCGGCGGTGTGCCGCTCACGACGAGCGGTCCGAAGTCGATCGCCCAGTTCACCCTCGAGCCCGGCACCCCGATGGACGGACCAGCCGCAGACATCGTCCACGCGCTCGGTGGCCCCGGCCCGCAGCACTACGTGTCGCAGCAGCTGTCCCTGGGGATAGGCGAGCTCGTGTACGGGCTCGGCGAGCGGTTCGGGCCGCTGGTGAAGAACGGCCAGTCCGTCGACTGCTGGAACGCCGACGGCGGCACGTCGAGCGAGCAGGCGTACAAGAACATCCCCTTCTACCTGACCAACCGTGGCTACGGCGTGCTCGTCGACCACCCCGGCCACGTGAGCTTCGAGGTGGGTTCCGAGGGGGTCGAGAACGTGCAGTTCTCGGTACGGGGCGAGCGCCTGCAGTACTACGTCATCGCCGGCGGCGACCCGGCCGGGGTGCTGGAGCGCTATACGGCCCTCGTCGGACGGCCGCCGGAGGTGCCGGCGTGGTCGTGGGGGCTGTGGCTCTCGACGAGCTTCACCACCGACTACGACGAGGCCACGGTCACGAGCTTCATCGACGGCATGGCGCAGCGGAGGCTGCCGCTGAGCGTGTTCCACTTCGACTGCTTCTGGATGCGCGAGTTCAGCTGGTGCGACTTCGAGTGGGACACCCGGGTGTTCCCCGATCCCGAGGGCATGCTGGCGCGGCTGCACGACAAGGGGCTGAAGGTGTGCGTGTGGATCAACCCGTACATCGCCCAGCGCTCGCGGCTGTTCGAGGAGGCCAAGCGGGCCGGCTACCTCGTCCGGCGCGCGGACGGGTCGGTGTGGCAGTGGGACCTGTGGCAGGCCGGGATGGGCCTGGTCGACTTCACGAACCCCGAGGCGACCGCCTGGTATCAGCAGCACCTGCGGCACCTCCTCGACCAGGGCGTCGACACGTTCAAGACCGACTTCGGCGAGCGGATCCCGGTCGACGTCATCTGGCACGACCACTCGAGCCCGGAGCGGATGCACAACTGGTACACGCAGCTGTACAACGAGGCCGTGACCGCCGTCCTGTGCGAGCACGCGCCCGGCGAGGCCGTCGTGTTCTCCCGGTCGGCGACCGTCGGCGGCCACCGGTTCCCCGTGCACTGGGGCGGCGACTCGTCCAGCACGTTCCCGTCGATGGCGGAGACCCTGCGCGGCGGGTTGTCGCTGGCGTTCGCTGGGTTCGCCTACTGGAGCCACGACATCGGCGGCTTCGAGGGCAGCCCGGACCCGGCGGTGTTCAAGCGCTGGGTCGCGTTCGGGCTGCTGAGCAGCCACTCGAGGCTGCACGGGTCCGACTCCTACCGGGTGCCGTGGGCGTTCGACGAGGAGGCCGTCGAGGTCACCCGCCGCTTCTCCGAGCTCAAGCTCAGCCTGCTGCCGTACCTGCTGCGCGCCGGCCGCCAGGCCCACGAACGCGGGCTGCCCGTGATGAGACCCATGGCTCTCATGTACCCCGACGACCCCGCGGCGGCGTACCTCGACCGGCAGTACCTGCTCGGCGACGACCTGCTCGTCGCCCCCGTGTTCGACGCGGCCGGCGACGTCCACGTGTACCTGCCGGCGGGCACGTGGACCCCGCTGCTCGGCGGTGAGCCCGTGACCGGACCGGTGTGGCGCCGGGAGCGTCACGGCTACGACAGCCTGCCCCTGTACGTCCGGGCCGGCGCCGTCCTGCCGCGCACCGAGCGCGTCGAGGGGACCGACGGGCCCTGGCTCGACGGTCTGCTGCTCGACGTCACCCCGGCCCCTGCGGGGACCGCGCGCGAGGTCGAGGTGACCGAGCCGGGCGGACGGACCGCGACGTACCGCGTCGAGTGGACCGCGTCCGGCGCGACAGCCGTCTCGGGCTCCGACGAGGCGTGGTCGCTGCGTCCCGTGGGCGGAGCCGCGGTGGCCGCGGTCGCCGGCCGGGCGGAGGTGTCCTGGTGACGACGATCGCGCCGACGAGACGTGAGGCCTACGAGGACAACGGCGGTCCGATCGGGTCCCGCGCCCGCAGCCTGCTCTCGCAGCTGACGCTCGACGAGCGACTGTCGCTGCTCCACCAGTTCGTACCCGCCATCCCCCGCCTCGGCCTGTCCGCGTTCCACACCGGCTGCGAGGCCCTCCACGGGGTCGCGTGGCTCGGACGGGCGACGGTGTTCCCGCAGGCCGTCGGGCTTGCGGCCACATGGGACGTCGCCCTGCTGCGCGCGGTCGGCGAAGTCACGTCGGTCGAAGTGCGCGCCAAGCGGGCCGCCGACCCGACCGTAAGCCTGAACGTGTGGGCACCGGTCGTGAACCCACTGCGCCATCCGGGGTGGGGCCGCAACGAGGAGGGCTACTCCGAGGATCCGCACCTCACGGGTCTCCTCGCCACGGCGTACTGCGCCGGCCTGCGCGGAGACCACAAGACGGTGTGGCGCACCGTGCCCGCGCTCAAGCACTTCCTCGGCTACAACAACGAGACCGACCGCTCGGTGACCGACTCGAACCTGTCGCTGCGGACCCTCCACACCGAGGAGCTGGCGGCGTTCCGCGGGCCCGTCGAGGCGGGCGTCGCCGGCGGGATCATGCTCTCGTACAACCGAGTGAACGGCGTGCCTGCCCACACCCAGCCGGAGCTGGTCGCCGAGGCTCGGTCGTGGGCACCGGGATCCCTCGCCGTGGTGTCCGACGCAGGCGCGCCGACGTTCCTCGTGACCTCCCAGCGGACCGAGCCGGACCGGGTCCATGCCGCGGCCGCGCTCGTCCGCAGCGGGCTGGACTCCTTCACCGACGACGACGCGAGCTCGGCCCCGACCCTCGACGCGCTGCGCGAGGCGTTGCGGCTCGGGCTGCTCACCACCGACGAGGTCGACCGGGCGGCGCTGCGGATCCTCGAGCTGCGGCTGCGGACCGGAGAGTTCGACGACGACGACCCGTACCGCGGCATCGGCCCGGAGTCGCTCGACCTGCCCGAGCACCGGGCACTGGCCCGCGAGGCTGTGGGTCGCTCGGTGGTCGTGCTGCGCAACGCAGCTGGGCTGCTGCCGCTGGCCGAGCCCGCGCGCATCGCCGTTGTGGGTCCGCTCGCCGACCTGGTGCTGACCGACTGGTACGCCGGCACACCGCCGTACGAGGTCGGCATCGCCACCGGACTGCGGGAGCGGTATCCGGACGCGGAGGTCGAGGTCGCCGACTCCTGTGACCACGTGGCGCTGCGGTCGGTGTCGGCCGACCGCTACCTCGTCAGCGACGCGACCGGATCGGTGGTCCAGGCGTCCGCGACCGACGCGACCGCGGACACCGGGTTCGCCGTCACCGACTGGGGCGACGGGGTGCTGACGCTACGGTCGACCGCCAGCGGGAAGCTGGTGACCGGTGGCACCTGGCCGGCGCGCGCCGACGCGGAGCGAGTCGGCGGCTGGGTCGTGCAGGAGACCTTCCGGCGTCACGTCCACCCGGACGGGTCGTGGTCGCTGCTCCACCTCGGTTCCGGCCGCTGGCTACGGGTGATGCGTGACTCGGGACTGGTCGCGGCCGAGGCGGTGGTGCTGGAGCAGGCCGAGCGCTTCGTCGTCCGCACGCTCCGCTCGGGTCTCGCCGACGCCGCATCGGCCGCGGCCCGCGCGGACCTGGTCGTGGTCGCCGTCGGCAACGACCCGCACCTCGCGGGCCGCGAGACCGAGGACCGGCCCCACCTGTGGCTGCCCGAGTCGGCCGCGGAGCTGTGGCGCACGGCCGCGGAGGCGAACCCGCGTTCCGTGCTGGCGATCGTGTCGAGCTACCCGTACGTGCTCGGCCCCGGCGTCGCGGATGCCGCGACGATCGTCTGGTCGAGCCACGGTGGGCAGGAGCTCGGCCGCGGGGTGGCCGACGTGCTGTCCGGCGACCGTGAGCCGACGGGGCGTCTCACCCAGTCGTGGCCGGCGCACCCCGACCAGGCCGGGGACCTGTTCGACTACGACACGCTGGCCCAGCAGGCGACGTACAGGCACCAGCCGAATCCGTACGCCTTCGCGTTCGGCCACGGCTGCACGTACACGACTGTCTCCTACGACGCGGTGCGTCTCGACTCCGGTACCGCCACCTGCCCGCCGCCGACGCTGCGCCACCCGGCGCTCGAGGCGGGCGACGAGCCCGTCGCACGCGCCACGGTCCACGTCTCCAACCGCGGCGACCGGCCGGCCGAAGAGCTCGTCCAGTTGTACGTGCTCGGGCCCGGCGACCTGCCGATCCCCACGCCGCGCCGGCTGCTCGTCGCGTACCGGCGGGTGCGGCTCGAACCGGGCGAGCAGCGGACGGTCGAGCTGACGTTCCCCCTCGCGCGGCTGGCCGTGTGGGAGGATGCCGTACGACTCCCCGAGGCCCCGGCCGACTGGCTGCACGCCGGTGCGCTGCGGGTCCAGCCGGGGCGCTACATCCTCGCCGCGGGTCCCTCCGCGGACGACCTGGTGGTGACGACGGGACTCGAGGTGCGATGACGACGACGTGGCAGCCGGTGCCCGGTCTGGCGTTCGGCGGCGACTACAACCCCGAGCAGTGGCCGCGCGAGACCTGGGACGACGACGTACGGCTGATGCGCGAGGCCGGGGTCTCCATCGTGACGCTGGGCGTCTTCTCGTGGGGCCTGCTCGAGGTCGCCGACGATGCGTGGGACCTCGGGTGGCTCGACGAGGTGATCGACCTGCTCCATGCGAACGGCATCGCGGTGGACCTCGCCACGCCCACCGCGTCACCCCCGATCTGGCTGCACCACGACCACCCGGAGATCCTGCCGGTCAACCGCAGCGGTCTGCGCTACCACCAGGGCGGACGGCTCCAGTGGTGCCCGAGCTCGCCGGTGTTCCGCGACTACGCGACGCGGGTCGCGACCGTGCTCGGCCGCCGCTACGCCACGCATCCGGCGGTGCGCCTGTGGCACGTGAGCAACGAGCTGGGCGGCGGCAACCGCCACTGCTACTGCGAGGTGTCGTCCGAGCACTTCCGGCGCTGGCTGGAGCAGCGGTACGGGACGGTCGCCGCGCTGAACGACGCATGGGGCACGGCGTTCTGGGGCCACCGCTACGCGTCGTTCGACCAGGTGATCTGTCCGCTGGACTCCGAGACGACCCAGAACCCCGGTCTGCTGCTCGACTTCGACCGGTTCAGCTCCGACGCACTGCTGGAGCACTTCCTCGCCGAGAAGACGGCGTTGCGGGAGGCTGGGGTCACGGCGCCGATCACCACCAACCTCATGGTGGGCGTACGCCCGAGCGTGGCCGACTACGCGAGCTGGGCGCCGCACCTCGACGTCATCGCCAACGACCACTACACGATCGCCGCCGACCCGCGCCGGGAGCGCGACCTGGGGTACGCCGCCGACCGCAGCCGTGGTCTCGCCTCCGGTCAGCCGTGGCTGCTCATGGAGCACTCCCCGGGTGCGGTGAACTGGCAGCCGCGCAACCGGGCCAAGGCGCCGGGCGAGCTGGTCCGCAACAGCCTCGCCCACATCGCACGGGGCGCCGACGGTGCCCTGTTCTTCCAGTGGCGGGCCTCTCTCGCCGGTGCCGAGCAGTGGCACTCGGCGATGGTGCCGCACGCCGGGACCCGGACCCGGATCTGGCGCGAGGTGTGCGAGCTGGGCGGGATCCTGCAGCGGATCGGCGAGGTCGCCGGGTCGGTGGTCGCCGGCGCCCAGGCGGCGATCCTCGCCGACGACGTGTCCGGATGGGCATGGGGCCACGGGCAGAAGCCGCTGAACGGCTTCCCGCTGCACAGCCTTGCGCGCGCCTGGAGCGAGGCACTCACCGACCGCGGCGTGACCAGCGACGTCGTGCCCCCTGAGGCTCCCCTATCGGGCTACCGGCTCGTCGTCGTGCCGGGGCTGTACCTGGCGTCCGACGCGACCGCCGAGGCGGTCGCCGAGGCCGCCCGCGGCGGCGCGACCGTCCTCGTCACCCACCTCTCCGGCGTCGTCGACGAGCACTCGCGGGTGCGGGAGGGTGGCTACCCCGGCGCGTTCCGCGACCTCGTGGGCGCGTTCGCCGAGGAGTACCTGCCGCTGCAGGCCGACGAGCGGGTCTCGCTGGACACCGGCTGGACCGCCACGGACTGGACCGAGTCGCTCGTGGTCACCGACGCCGAGGTGGTGGGACGGTACGAATCCGGACCGCTCGCCGGCAGCCCGGCGCTCACGCGCCGCGAGGTCGGGACCGGCACCGCCTGGTACTGCTCGGCCGGTCTCGAGGCCGACTCGCTCGACCGGTTAGTCGCGACCGTGCTGACCGACGCCGGGATCGCCCCGGACGTCCCGGTCGCGCCGGGCCTCGAGGCCGTACGCCGTATCTCGGACGACCACGCGTGGCTGTTCCTGCTCAACCACTCGACGGACCCCGTCACGGTTGACGCGACCGGCCAGGACCTCGTGACCGCGACCGGAGCCACCGGTCACATCACCCTCGCCGCCGGCGGCGTCGCCGTCGTCCGCGAGCGCTGACGACGACGCAGACCCGCGGCGTGCGCCCGCCGTCACGGAACGGGCCTCAGACGAGCCGCTGGATGGCGCTGATGGCGGCGGCCCACGCATAGTCGGAGAACTGGAACGGCTGCACGTCGAACTGGAGCGGCTTGGCGTCCGGGTCGAGCCGGCTGCGCAGGGAGTCCTGGAGCTCTGCCGGGATGTACTCGGCGACCGCCCGACCCTCGCCGGTGATGATCACCTTCTCGGGGTCGAACATGTTGATGAGGTACGCCCCGACGGCGCCCAGACCCCGCGCGGCCGCGACGAGCGCCTCGTGGGCCCGCCGGTCGCCGGACCGGGCGGCCTCGAAGGTGGCGTCCAGGCTGTCCGTACCCGCGGCTCGGGTGATCGCCGGGATGGTCACGAACGCCGAGACGCAGCCCGCGTGGCCGCGGTCGCACGTCGGGCCCGAGCACTCCACCGGCAGGTGGCCGATCTTGCCCGCACGGCCCCGCGAGCCCTGCAGCAGTTTGTCGTCGACGACCGCGCCGACGCCGATGCCGGCGCCGAGACCGATGAGCACCATCGACCGGTGCCCCCGGCCCGCGCCGAACCAGTGGTGGGCGGCCGCGAGGGCCTGGACGTCGTTCGCGACGGCTATCGGCAGGCCGGTCCGATCGCGGATCAGCCGCTCGATCGGGACCTTGCCCCAGCCCAGGAAGTACGAGCTGACCATCTCCGTCATCCCGCGGCGCTGGCGCACGTCGCCGGCGAGACAGACGCCGACCGCTGCCACACGGTCGTACGTCTCCCGCTGCCGGTCGACGACCTGTCCCATGAGCTCGATGACGTCCTCGACGGCGCGGGACTCGAGGGGGTGCTCCTCGGTGACGAGGACGGCGCCAGTGAGGTCGGTGACCGCCGCGTACAGCGCCTCGCCGGTGAGCTTGAACCCCACGAACTGGGCGGCCTCGGGGCGCAGGCGGAGCCGCTCGGCGGGGCGGCCGCGGCCGAGCGGCGCGTCGGTCTCGCCCTCCTCGACGAGGTCGAGGGCGGTGAGGTCACGGCTCAGGCGGGTGAGGCTGCCGCGGCTCATACCGGTACGACGAGCCAGCTCGGCGCGCGACATGTCCCCGTGGATGAGCATGTCCAAGAGCACCGTCCGCTGCCCGTCGTGCAGTGTCGGCCAGGTCCAGGCAGCCCGCGTCGTCATCGGCAGTGATTCTATCCGCTTCCGTGCTCCGCGACGCCGCTGTGACCGCACGGATGGTGCCGCCGCGCTCGCCCGCTGATTGCGGCGGGAGTGCGGGTGCGGGAGGATCTGTCGCGATGCCGGATGCCGTCGGCAGCCGACCGTCTCGAGGAGGACTCCGTGGCTGACAAGCCGACCGTAGCGCTGGGAATCGACATCGGCGGAAGCGGCATCAAGGGTGCCCCTGTCGACCTGGTCACCGGCGAGTTCCTCGCGGACAGGGTCAAGATCGCGACGCCCGCGAAGTCGACTCCTGAGGCCGTCGCGGAGATCGTCGGCCAGATCGCCAAGCAGTTCCTCGCCACGTTGCCGCCCGACGCCCCCATCGGCGTGACGATCCCCGGCATCGTCCGGCACGGAGTCGTGAAGTCCGCGGCCAACATCGACAAGTCGTGGATGAACTGCGACGGCGAGAAGCTGTTCTCCAAGACGCTCGGCCGCCACGTCCACC
>JADGOU010000319.1 GCA_017882835.1 Frankiaceae bacterium
CCGCCGCGGGCGCCGTCTTCGGCAGCTTCTTGGCTCCGCTGACGACATCCTTGAAGCCCTTGCCGGGCCGGAACTTCGGCACCGCGGTCTTCTTCACCTTCACCGTCGCCCCGGTGGCGGGATTACGCGCCGTACGCGCTGCCCGATTCTGCCGCTCGAAGACGCCGAAGCCGGCGATCGCAACCTTTTCTCCCTTGGCGACCGCCCTGGTGATGGTGTCGACCACCGCCTCGACCGCGGAGCCGGCGGCCTTCCGGTCACTGTCGATCCGTTCGGTAATGGCGTCGATCAGCTGGGCCTTGTTCACGGGCGTCCTTTCGAGAGCCGGTCGAGGCCTGTTGCTTCGACTTTTGGCACGGTAAGGGGATCTTGCCAGTTTCACAACAACCGGCCAGCGTTTTTCTGAAGTGTCGTCGACCTATTCGGCCAAGAACTTTCGTTGCCCTGTTCCTACTGTGAGCCCACAGATTGCCGCTGTCTACTCATTGCCGGCACGGAACTCGCTGCGGCGACGGCACATTCACCCGCCGTACCGGCCGTGGCCGAGGTCGGCGAGTAGCGCGTCGGGTCGCCGACCGGCCCGGTTTGGGTCGGACTTGGCGAGCGTGGTCATCGAGATTCCTCGACGCTGCCGGGCTTCCCGGGCGTCGTCGCCCACGTCCGTGGGTCAGGCCGGGGTGGTGACCGGCAGCCAACCGGGTCGGTCGGCCTCGTACGCCGCGATGTCCGGCTCGTGCCGCAAGGTCAGGCCGATGTCGTCGAGGCCCTCCATCAACCGCCAGCGGGTGTAGTCGTCGAGGGCGAAGTCGGCGACGAGGTCACCGGCTCGCACCTGCCGGGCACCGAGATCCACGGTCACGGCGGTGGCCGGATCCGTCTCAACCAGGTGCATCAGCCGCTCGACCGTCTCGGCCGGCAGCTGCACCGGCAGCAGGCCGCCCTTGAGCGCGTTGCCGCGGAAGATGTCGGCAAAGCGCGCGGAGATGACGACCCGGAGACCGTAGTCGGTCAGCGCCCACACCGCATGCTCGCGAGACGAGCCGGTGCCGAAGTTGGGGCCAGCCAGCAGAACCGTCGCGCCGGCGTACCGGTCATCGTTGAACACGAAGCCCGGATCGGTGCGCCACTCGGCGAACAGCCCGGCCCCGAAGCCGGTGCGCTCCACTCGCTTGAGCCAGTCGCTCGGGATGATCTGGTCGGTGTCGACGTCGCTACGACGCAGCGGTACGGCGCGGCCGATGGTGGTGACGAACGGTTCCATGGCGCTCAGCCCTTCAGGTCGGTTGGGGCGGCGAGGTGGCCGGCAACCGCGGTCGCGGCGGCCACCGCGGGCGAGACCAGATGCGTCCGGCTGCCCCGGCCCTGACGGCCTTCGAAGTTGCGGTTGGAGGTCGACGCCGAACGCTCCCCGGCGGCCATCGTGTCCGGATTCATGCCCAGGCACATCGAGCAGCCGGCACTGCGCCACTGCGCGCCGGCGGCAGTGAACACCGCGTCCAACCCTTCGGACTCGGCCTGCGCCTTGACCGCCATGGAGCCCGGTACGACCAGCACCCGCACCCCGTCGGCGACCCGTTGGTCGCGCAGCACCTCGGCCGCCGCCCGCAGGTCCTCGATCCGGCCGTTGGTGCAGGAGCCGATGAAGACCGTGTCCACGGTGACCTCGCGCATCGGCGTGCCGGCGCGCAACCCCATGTAGGCCAGCGCCCGCTCCGCCGCCTCCCGGGCCGCGGCGTCGATCATCGCAGCCGGGTCCGGGACGTTGGCGCCCAGCGGCACGCCTTGTGCCGGGTTGGTGCCCCAGGTGACGTACGGCGTGATGTCGGCCGCGTCCAGTTGCACCTCGGTGTCAAACGTGGCGTCGTCATCGGTGCGCAACGACCGCCAGTAGGCCACCGCGTCGTCCCAGTCGGCGTCTTTGGGCGCATGCGGGCGGCCCTGCAGGTAGGCGAACGTCGTCTCATCTGGGGCCACCATGCCGGCGCGCGCGCCGGCTTCGATCGACATGTTGCAGACCGTCATCCGGCCTTCCATCGACAGCGCCCGCACGGCCGAGCCGCGGTACTCGATGACGTGGCCTTGACCGCCCCCGGTGCCGATCCGGGCGATGACCGCCAGCACGAGATCCTTGGCCGTGGCGCCCGGCGGGAGGTCGCCCTCCACCGTGACCGCCATCGTTTTCGGCCGCGCCAGCGGAAGGGTCTGGGTGGCCAGCACGTGCTCGACCTCGCTGGTACCGATGCCGAAGGCCAGCGCCCCGAAGGCGCCGTGGGTACTGGTGTGCGAGTCCCCGCAGACCGCCGTCATCCCCGGCTGGGTCAGTCCGAGCTGCGGGCCGATGACGTGCACGATGCCCTGGTTGGCGTCGCCCATCGAGTGCAGCCGGATGCCGAACTCCGCGCAGTTGCGGCGCAGCGTCTCCACCTGCGTGCGGGAGACCGGGTCGGCGATCGGCCGACCGATGTCGGTGGTCGGGACGTTGTGGTCCTCGGTGGCGATGGCGAGGTCAGGGCGACGTACCCGCCGGCCGGCCAGTCGCAGTCCTTCGAAGGCCTGCGGGCTGGTGACCTCGTGGACGAGGTGCAGGTCGACGTAGAGCAGGTCGGGCTCGCCCTCGGCCCGGCGTACGACGTGCGCGTCCCAGACCTTCTCCGCCAGCGTGCGACCCATGGCCGCCTCCGTCCTGCCCGGCCGGCGAACCGGCAGTCGTCGCGCCATCCGCCACGGTGGGCTTCGCCAGCGCTGGCGTCTCACCATGTGGGATGGCAGTATCAGCACGTGGGCCAGTCTAGCGGAGTCGGCGTGTTGGACAAGGCTGTCGCCGTACTGGATGCGATATCCGAGGGGCCGGTCGGCTTGGCGGCCCTGACGGCGCGGACCGGGCTGTCTCGGGCGACGGCCCACCGCCTGGCCTGCGCCCTGGAGACCCATGCACTACTCGCCCGCGACGCCGACGGACGGTGGGTGCCCGGCCCGCACCTGTTGCGGCTGGCCACCGGTGATGGCTCCGGGGCGTTGGTGACCCGAGCGGGTCCGGTGCTGGCGCGACTGCGCGACGCCACCGGGGAAAGCGCTCAGCTCTACCTCCGCCGGGGCCGGGGTCGGGTCTGCGTCGCGACGGCCGAGCGGGGCAGCGGACTGCGCGACACCGTGCCGGTCGGGGCGCTGCTGCCGATGACCGCCGGCTCGGCCGCGCAGGTGCTGCTCGCGGACGAGCCCCGGGACCGGGCCGCCGCCATCCTGGCCGAGGCCGCGTTCACCGCTCGCACCCTGGCCGACGTACGGCGTCGAGGTTGGGCGCACAGCGTCGCCGAGCGCGAGCCGGGGGTCGCCTCGGTGTCCGCGCCGGTGCGCGGCCGGGACGGTGGGGTGCTCGCCGCCGTCTCGGTCTCCGGGCCGGCGGACCGGCTCGGGCGGCGGACCGGGTTGCGGCACGCACCCGCCGTACTGGCCGCGGCCGCAGAGCTCGCCACAGAACTCGCCGCCGCGCTGCTACCGGCATCGCCCTGAGCACGCCCGTCGGCCCCGGCCTGCTCGGATCACGTCAGCCGACTGTCGTAGCCCCGACCGGATTCGAACCGGCGCTACCGCCTTGAGAGGGCGATCAGGCTATCGTTGGCAATGCATGATCACGCCTTAGAGTGTTGGAAACAAAGGGCTTTGGCGTTAGACAGCGTTGACGCTCATCGGTCGTTTACGGCTGGCAATGTGTACCCAATGTGTACCCGCCAAGGATCCTGTGTCGCTGCCTGTGTCGAGCAAGTCGACGACCCACACATTGCGTTCACGGATTCTCGGACGCGTGAACTTCTGGGCCGGGTTCCCACCTGGCAAGGTCCGAGGACCACCGGCGCCCGGCCGCTGACCCATCAAGGGCCGGACCGAGGAACCTACCGACGAGCTCCACTGCGG
>JADGOU010000320.1 GCA_017882835.1 Frankiaceae bacterium
CGGCTGGTACGCCGAGGCCAGCCGATCGGTGTCTGCCGTCCAGAAGGCGGTGTCGCGCAGGCCGAGCGGCTCGACGATCCGGGTGCGCAGGACGTCGGGCAGGGACTGCCCGGCGGCGCGGGCCAGCAGGACTCCCAGCACGGCGGCGCCGGTGTTGTACAACCAGCCGCTCGCCCGGCTGGGCGAGCAGTGGCAGCGAGCCGAGGGCGCCGATCCAGGTGTCCGGATCCGCCGTCACGACCGGCTGCGGCGGCCCGATCGTCGCCAGCCGCAGCTCGGCGGCCGCCGTCACGACCGGCCACGGACGCGGCGAGGTGAACATCGCCATCGTCATGCCGAAGCCGAACGTGAACGTCAGCACATCCCGGACGATGATCGACCGAGTCGCCGGCACCGTGTCGGACAGCGCTCCGTCCGTGTGACGTAGCACCCTGCGGTCCGCCAGCTCGGGCAGCCACCGCTCTACCGGCTCGTCCAGGCCGAGCCGCCCCTCGGCGACCAGGGCGAGGGTCGCGGCTCCCGTGATCGGTTTGGTCGTCGACGAGATCCGGAACAGCGAGTTCCGCCGGGCTGGGAGGCCGCCGATCGACAGCGAGCCGACCGTCTCGACGTGCACCTGCTCGCCGTGGGCAACCAGAGCGACCAGGCCGGGCACCCGGTCGTCGCCGACGTGCCGGGCGGCGACGGCAGCGAACCGCTCCAGGCCGGCCTCGGTCAGCGGCTCAGCCCCCGGCACGGTGCGTCTGCCAGTGCGGGTCGCGCCCCGTCAGTCCGATCAGCCGGTCCAGCAGCGGCGCGGCCGGCGAAACCGGCACGGGGGGTTCGAACAGGCCGGGAACGCCCTGCGGGTTCTCCGCCACGACTCCGTGGACCAACCCGTACGCCGCTTCGAGCAGGTGCGGCTCGCAGCGGAACTGCTGCCCGCTGGTCGCCGCGATGTCCCAGCCGTGGACGACGACCTCGTCGAGCGCGATCACCCCGGTGACCTCGCCGGGGAAGTCCTGCCCGCCGACGCTGGTCCGGCCCGTCCAGGCGGCCGGCTCGCGCCAGGCGGCCGCGAGCGCCGCCAGCCGCCCGGGGATCCGGGTGCGCCAGTCCGTGCCGAGCCGGGACGCATCGGGACGGGCGCGCTGGCCGCCGCCGGGCGACGGGGTCTTGGTCGCGGCCGCGGTGAAGGCAATCGAGAACCCGTCGACGTGGGCGAGCAGGTCACCCAGGCCTGCCTCGGCACACGGAGTGGGCAGGCTCAGCTGATCGTCGCGGACGCCAGGGACGAGGTCGGTCAGCACGCGGGTGGCGGGTTCCAGGTCGAGCATCAGGTTCCTCGGCTCGGTGGTGGCTGCGAGCTACGACTGCGGCCAGGTCCGGAACTCATCGCCAACCGGGTTGCCTGTCAATCCTCGCCCCGCACGCGGCGGCATCCACCCGGGCGAAGAGGAGCAGAAGGCGACTCGTGCGGTCAGGCTGAGCCGACTGGTGGCGAGCCAGTCGAGGTGAGCTGCGACCGTTTGGTTGGTGCAACTCGACTCTGTTGATCAGCAGGGCTAGCAAGAGGCCTGCACCTGGGTCGCGGTTGTAGTGCCTCCTCGCCGGGGCCGCTGTGCTGGGTGGGTAGGCGGACACCGGGACATCGGGGCCGTTGAGTTTCGGGGGGACCGAACCGTCTACATCACCGAAGAAGTCGGACAGATCGTGTCGGGCAACCTGGCCGACGCCGACGCGGCTTTGCTCGGTCGGCGTTCCGGGACGCCACCTCATGAAACACTCCAGGAACGACTGTGGCCGGCAGCGATAGTTGGGTTCCCCCAGGGCGCCGTCGGTTGCGGCCGGACACCGATGAGTTTCCGCCTACCGGTCGGTCTCATGAGGACAGCGGCGGCAAGACCCCCGCCAACGACCGTTCGAGAGGAGTCGCCATGCCCGGTCAGCCGGTGCACTTCGAGATTCCGGCCGACGACACCGCCAAGGGGCGTGCGTTCTGGGGCGAGCTCTTCGGCTGGCAGTTCGAGGCCTCCCCCGGTCCGTTCGAGTACCACATGGCCCGAATCAGCGACCAGGCCGGCGCCGCGATCACCAACATGGAGCCCAGCAAGCAAGGGATTCGCCCCTACTTCGACGTGGACGACATCAACGCCGGCGCCGCCCGCGTGACGGAGCTTGGTGGCGAGGCCAACGAGCCTGGCCCGGTGCCGGGCATGGGTTGGTTCGCGACCTGCCGCGACCCGCAGGGCAACGAGTTTGGCCTGTGGCAGACCGACCCATCCGCGCCGGCGCCGACTGGGTAGGAGGTTATCCGCAGACTTTGCCGCCCGCGTCACGGACAGCGTGCAGCACCCGGTGCAGGTCAACCGCGCCGCCGACGCCCGGTCGCTGCCAACGGAAGGCCCTCGAACGGTGCGACGGTGCGGTGGCCCGTGTCGTACCGAGGACGCGACACCTACGAGGGGATCACGCCGTCAGGTCGCGGCGACGCCATCCGAGGTAGCCAAGAGCCGCGAGTGCCGCAGCGGTAGCAGTGAGGGCTACCAGCGCGACGATTCCGCCGGAGCCCACGGGCAGCAGCGGGGTGTGCTGGAAGGGGGAGAGGTCCATCAGCCACTGCGGCGCGTTCCACAGCACTCCGAACTCGCCGAGCGCGATGAACACGGCCAGTAGACCCCAGACCGCCGAGGTAAGCCGGGGGGCCCAGCCGAACACGGCCAGCACCACACTGGTGATGACCCACGCGGCGGGGACCTGGGCCAGGGAGGCCAGGGTGATCCGGCCGACCTGGCTGCCGTCGTGCAGGGAAAGGGCAGCACCAGCACCGGTCGACAGCCCTGTCAGCAGCATCAGCAGGGCCACCCCGGCCAGGGCTGCGGCGTAGTGGCTGGTGGCCCAGCGGGTGCGGGTCGTCGCGGTGCCCAGGAGGGCTTCGGTGTGCCCGGTGGTCTCCTCGCTGCGCAGGCGGTTGGCCGCAGACAGGCCGTAGGCGGCCACGCCGATCCCCATGATGGCGATCTCGGCGGCCAGGAAGGCGTCGGTCAGGGCCTGCGCACCACCGAGCTTCCTGATCAAGTCCTGGGCGTTCGGTGAGGTCAGGAAGTCCGTGGCGCCGCTTGCGAGCGACCCGATGACGACGCCGAACACGACGACCGTGACTGCCCACGCCACCAACACGCGGTCCTGCAGTCGAACGGCCAGGTCCCAGACTCCGGCCAGGGCTCCGCGCGCCGGGCCGGGACGCTCTTCGCGCAGACCGCCGCCGAGGTCGCGGCGGGCCCGCAGCACGAAGGTCACCGGGACGAGTGCCACGCACAGCGTCAGCGGCAGGACCAGCACCCACCAGTGGTCCCCGGCGAAGGCCCGGATCTGTTGATTCCAGCCGATCGGTGACAGCCAAGACAACGCGGAGGGGCCAGGCTCGGCGAGGTCGCCGACCGCGCGCAGCGCGTAGGTGATCGCGATGACGATGACTCCGAGCCCGGTGGCGGCCCGGGCGCTGGTGGTCAGCTGGGCGCCCACTGCGGCTACGGCGCTGAACGCCATTCCGGTGGCCACCCAGCCCAGCCCGAAGGCGAGCGAGCCGGCTGCCGGCAGCCCGGTGGCGGCCAGGGCTGCACTGCTGAGAAGTCCGAGGACGAGGCTGGCCCCGAAGCTGATCACCAGGGCGGCTGCGAGCGGGGCGTTGCGTCCCAGCCGCCCGCCGCTGAGCAGCTCCAGCTGCCCGCTCTCCTCGTCGGCGCGGGTGTGCCGGATGGTGACGAACACCATCAGGACCGCGAGGGCGGCTGTCATGAACGCGGTGTACTTGATCATGGACAGGGAACCCAACGATGTCGGGTCATAGACGCGCCCGAACAGTGCCACCATGGACGCGGCGGCGTTGATGGTATTGGCCGCCTCGATGCGGCTGGCCTTGTCGGGG
>JADGOU010000321.1 GCA_017882835.1 Frankiaceae bacterium
GGCGCAGGCCGTGCGGGCGCGGCCCGGTAGCCTCGCGGGGGTGATCGACCTCCGGCTGCTGCGGGACGACCCGGACCGCGTGCGGGCTTCCCAACAGGCCCGCGGCGAGGATCCGCACGCGGTCGACGTCCTGCTGGCTGCGGACGAGCGCCGTCGGGCGGCGGTCAGCCGGGCCGACAGCCTGCGGGCCGAGCAGAAGGCCTTCGGCCGCGCCATGCAAGCGGCGTCCGTGGACGAGCGAGCCACGCTGCGCGCCCGCGGTGGCGAGCTCTCCGCCGAGGTCAAGCTGGCCGAGGCGGAACAAAGCGCCGCCGACGAGGCCCTGCGCCCCGCCCGCCTCGCCGTACCCAACGTCATCGAACACGGCGCTCCGGCCGGGGGCGAGGACGACTTCGTGGTGCTGGAGACGGTCGGGGAGATCCCGACGTACGACGGTTGGTCCCCGCGCGACCATCTGGAGCTCGGCGAGCTGCTTGGCGCCATCGACGTGGACCGGGCGGCCAAGGTGTCGGGAGCGCGGTTCTACTTCCTCACCGGTGTCGGCGCGCTGCTGGAGCTGGCGCTCGTCAACCTGGCGGTGGCCCAGGCGGTCGCGGTTGGATTCATCCCGGTGATCCCGCCGGTGCTGGTCCGGCCGGAGGCGATGGAGGGCACCGGCTTCTTGGGGGCGCACGCGGCCGAGGTGTACCGGCTGGAGGCCGACGACAGATACCTGGTCGGTACGTCGGAGGTGCCGCTGGCGGCGTACCACGCCGGCGAGGTACTTGACGCCGCCCGGCTGCCGCTGCGCTACTGCGGCTTCTCGCCGTGCTTCCGCCGCGAGGCCGGGTCCTACGGCAAGGACACCCGCGGGATCATTCGGGTGCACCAGTTCGACAAGGTCGAGATGTTCTCCTTCTGCCGGCCGGAGGAGGCCGCGGTCGAGCACCGCCGGCTGCTGGCCTGGGAGCGGCAGTTCCTCGGCGCGCTGGAGCTGCCGTACCGGGTGATCGACGTGGCGGCGGGCGACCTGGGGTCGAGCGCGGCCCGCAAGTTCGACTGCGAGGCGTGGGTGCCGACCCAGGAGCGCTATCGGGAAGTGACGTCCACGAGCAACTGCACTGACTTTCAGGCCAGGCGGCTGGGCATTCGAATGCGTACGGCGGAGGGCGTGCGGCCGCTGGCGACGCTGAACGGCACGTTGTGCGCCGTTCCCCGCTTCATCGTCGCGTTGCTGGAGAACCATCAACAACCCGACGGCGCCGTGCGGGTGCCGGCGGCGCTGCGGCCGTGGCTCGGTGGCCGGGAGGTGCTGGAGCCGGCTGGCTGACGATGCCCTGCGACTGCGCCCCGGGCGGCGCCGCGGGCGACACTGGGACGGTGAGCTCGTCGCCGTACCCCCGACTGGTCGCCACCGACCTCGACGGGACGCTGGTCCGCTCCGACGGCACGGTCTCCGACCGCACTCGGGCGGCGCTGGCATTGGTGGAGGACGCCGGGGCGGTGCTGGTGTTCGTCACCGGCCGGCCGCCGCGCTGGATGACCCCGATCGTCGCGGCGACCGGGCACCGGGGGCTGGCCATCTGCGCCAACGGGGCCCTGCTTTACGACCTGCACACCGAACGCGTCGTCGAGGAGCACCTGCTCGAGCCCGCCGCCGCGGCCGAGGTGGTGGCGGCGCTGCGGGCGCTTATCCCCGATGTCACCTTCGCGGTCGAGCGCGGGATGGCCGGATTCAGTCGGGAGGCGGCGTACCAGACCCGCTGGCCGCAGCCGGACGCCGGGATTGCCGAGGTCGGGGAACTGGTGGCGGCGCCGATGGTCAAGATGCTCGCGCGGCACGCGGAGATGGGCGCCGACGACCTGCTGGCGCTGGCGCGCGCGGCCGTGGGTGAGAGCGTCACGCTGACGCACAGCAGCACCGAAGGGCTGCTGGAGATCTCCGCCGCCGGGGTCAGCAAGGCGACTGGCCTAGCCGGCTTCGCCGCAGGGCGAGGCATCACCGCGGCGGAGGTCGTCGCGTTCGGGGACATGCCCAACGACCTGCCGATGCTGTCGTGGGCCGGCCACTCCGTCGGCGTGGCCAACGCCCACGCCGAGGTGCTCGCCGACGTCGACGAGGTCACCGCCGCCAACGATGCCGACGGGGTGGCGCTGGTGCTGGAACGGCTGTACGGCGGTTAGCTCCGGCGTTGCGCGCGCCTGCGGGTTTTTGTCGGACCCTTCGGCGACGATGCCGTCATGACCACCGCCCTGCTGCTCGCCCTGGCCGCCGCCGCTGTCGCGGCGATCGTCGCTGCCGTGTTGGCCCGGGGCCGGGCGCAGTTGCTGCTGCGTCGGGCCGAGCGGGCCGAGACCGAGCTCGCTGCCGAGCGCCGGGTCACCGCGGAGAAGGTGGTGCTGGTCGAGCGGGCGGAGAGCCGGCTGTCGGACTCGTTCGCCGCGCTCTCCGCGCAGGCGCTGGACCGGGCCGGTTCCTCGTTCCTGGAGCTGGCGACGACCGCGCTCGGTCGCCATACCGCCGAGGCACGCGGCGACCTCGATGCCCGGCGGCAGGCGGTCGAGTCGCTGGTGGCGCCGCTGCGGGACTCGCTCGGCAAGGTGGAGAACCAGCTCGGTGCCCTGGAGGTCTCGCGCCGCTCGGCGTACGCCGGGTTGGTTGAGCAGGTGCGTTCGCTCGCTGATGGCCAGGACCGGTTGCGGACGGAGACCGCCACGTTGGTCACCGCCCTGCGGGCTCCGTCGGTGCGCGGTCGCTGGGGGGAGCTGCAGCTGCGCCGGGTGGTGGAGATGGCGGGCATGGTGGAGCACTGCGACTTCACCGAGCAGACCACCTGCGACGGCGACAACGGTCGGCAGCGGCCCGACCTGCTGGTGCGGCTGCCCGGCGGCGGGTCAGTGGCCATCGACGCCAAGGTCCCGCTGCAGGGCTACCTCCAGGCGGTGGAGGCGGCGGACGAGGGCGCTAGGCGGCTGGCGTTACAGGCGCACGCCCGCCAGCTGCGGGCGCACGTCGACGCGCTGGCCCGCAAGGCCTACTGGGAGCAGATCAAGCCGGCCCCTGAATTGGTCGTGCTGTTCGTCCCGGGGGAGACGATCCTGTCTGCGGCGCTGGAGGAGGCACCGGAGCTCTACGATCACGCGGTGGCCGGCTCCGTGCTGCTGGCTACGCCGACCTCGCTGATCGGTCTGCTTCGCACGATCGCTTACGGGTGGCGGCAGGAGGCGCTGGCCGCGAACGCCCAGCAGGTGTGCGACCTCGGCCGGCAGCTGCACACCCGGCTTAGCACGCTGGTGGGCCACGTCGACAAGCTCGGTCGCGCGTTGGACACCGCCGTGGGTGCCTACAACGACACGGTCGGCACCTTCGAGTCCCGGGTGCTGGTCAGCGCCCGCAAGCTTGCCGACCTCAAGGTGAGCGAGGGCGAGCTGGACGAGCCGCGACAAGTTGACCGGGCGGCCCGCCGGCTGCGCGCCGCCGACCCGCCGCGTTCGGCTGTCGTCGCGGTGGATCCGTCGCTGCCGGAGCTGCCCGAGCGCGCCGGCTGAGCGCCTGCCTACCCAGTCCGCGCTTCCGGAGTGGCGGCGCCCGCTCTCGCCGCTACGCCCACGCTCGCTGAGCGCCCGGCCGCGCCCAGCAACCAGCCGCCGAGCACGCCGGGGTAAGAGGGGTGGGCGTACGCCGACGAACGGTTGCCGGCTGAGCGCTAGGCGCCACCGGCCCGACCAAGCAGCCGCTCGGCGATGGAATGGTCGGCACCCTCCTCTGGCATCAGCAGCCACGCTGCGAGATAGCAGGCAACGCCGCTGCCGCCTAACAGGGCAAGGAGTACGAAGGCCAAGCGCACCAGCGCGACGTCAACGCCGAGGTAGTTGGCCAGCCCGGCGCTGGCGCCGGTCAGAACGCGACCGGAGAGCGGACGCCG
>JADGOU010000322.1 GCA_017882835.1 Frankiaceae bacterium
TGGCCGGCCTCGACCTGCGGGTGCCGACCGGCACCGTGCTGGGCGTCCTCGGGCCCAATGGCGCCGGCAAGACCACCGCCGTCCGGATCTTCACCACGCTGCTCCGGCCCGACGCCGGACGCGCCGAGGTGGCCGGCTATGACGTCGTCCGGGACGCGGCGAAGCTGCGGGCGAACATCGGGCTGACCGGTCAGTACGCCGCGGTGGACGAATACCTGACCGGCCGGGAGAACATCGAGATGGTCGGCCGGCTCTACCACCTGTCCCGGCGCGACGCCCAGCGCAAAGCCGAGGAGCTGCTGGATCGGTTCGACCTGACCGCCGCTGGCTCCCGGACGGTGAAGACGTACTCCGGCGGCATGCGCCGGCGCCTGGACCTGGCGGCCAGCCTGGTCATCACCCCACCGGTGATCTTTCTCGACGAGCCGACGACCGGCCTAGATCCGCGCAGCCGACTGGGCATGTGGGACGTGATCGAAGAGCTGGTCGCCGACGGCGTCACCCTGCTGCTGACCACGCAGTACCTGGAGGAGGCCGACCGGCTGGCCGACTCGATCGCCGTGGTGGACGGCGGTCGGGTCATCGCCCGCGGTTCGGCGGACGAGCTCAAGACCCAAGTCGGCGGTGACCGCATTGAGGTGGTCGTCGGCGCGGCCGCCGAGCTGACCCAAGCCGTCCGCGCGCTCGAGCCGCATCTGGGCTCGGCCGTGACGGTCGACGCGGACACCCGTCGGATCACCGGACCGGCGCATGGGGGAGCGGGGCAACTGGCGGCGGTGGTCCGAGATTTGGACGCGGTCGGTGTCCGTATTGACGACCTGGCTCTGCGCCGGCCGACCCTGGACGACGTCTTCCTGGCGCTGACCGGCCACGCCGCCGCCGAGGCAACCGCCCCGGACATCGAGGCCGAGCCCACCCCGCGCCGACGCAGGAGAAGCGCATGAGCACGACGACAACCCCGGCCACCAACCGCCCGGTGGCGACCCAGCGGTCGGTGCCACGGCCGGTCGCGGGCCACGGCCCGCTCTACTGGGCTGTGGCCGATGCGCTCGTACTGGCCAAGCGCAGCCTGATCGCGATGCCGCGGGTCCCCGAGCTGATCGCTTTCGGCGTGATCCAGCCGGTCATGTTCGTGGTGCTGTTCCGGTACGTCTTCGGCGGCGCCATCCAGACGCCGGGCGCCCACTACGTCGACTTCCTGATGCCGGGCATCTTTGTCCAGACGGTCGCCTTCGGCTCCATCGCAACCGGCATCGGACTCGCCGAGGACCTGCACAAGGGGATCATCGACCGGTTTCGGTCGTTGCCGATGGCGCGCTCCGCCGTCCTGGTCGGCCGGTCGCTATCCGATTTGGTGCGCAACACCATCACGCTGCTGATCATCCTAGTCGTCGGCGTTGCGGTTGGATTCCGACCGCAGGGCTCGCTGGCAGCGATGGTCGCCGCCTTCGCGGTCCTCCTGCTGTTTGCCTTCGCGTTCTCCTGGATCGCCGCCACCGTGGGGCTGTCGGTGCGCAGCGTGGAGGCCGCGCAGTCGGGTGGCTTCATCTGGCTGTTTCCGCTGGTCTTCGCCAGCACGGCCTTCGTGCCGCTGCAGTCCATGCCGGGCTGGCTGCAGGCCTTTGCGGCCCACCAGCCGATCTCGGTCACCGTCGACGCGCTGCGAGGCTTCCTGCTCAACCGGCCGGTCGGCACCTCGGCGTGGCAGTCGGTCGCCTGGTCGCTCGGCATCCTGGTGGTTTTCGCCCCGCTCGCGGTCGCCCGCTACCGCAAGACCTCCGGCTGAGCTCGGTCCCGGCAATCCCCGGGCGCCAGCTCCCCGGCGTACGCCGGATCAGTCCGGCCGTTGAGCGCCGGCCACCCGGGACAGGTAGCGGGCTTGCGGGTCGGCCAGGTGCCGTTTGGCGTCGGCGAAGCTGCGGTAGATCTGCTGAGTGAGGTGTTCGCCGGCGAAGGCCTCGCGGAGTTGGTGGCGGAAGAAGGCATTGGTGGAGTAGCGGGTCAGCGAAAGGAAGTACGTCGCGGTGTTGTGCCTGATCATCTCCCAGTACCGGTCTGCGGCGGCCGGCGCGAGGCTGAAGTTGTCGTAGTTCACGATGACGTTGAGCTTGCGCCCGTACTGCGCCAGGCGTTCATCGAGGAACTGCGCCAGTTCGGCGGCGTCCGCCGCGGAGTCCAGCCGGAGCCCCTCGAAGTTGAGGTAGAGCAGGTCGTCCTCGGAGCGGTAGGTGACCCGCTCGTCCAGGCTGAGCAACGGGCGCTGCCGGAGGTTCATGGTCTCGGCGCGGAAAATGCCCCTTTCCATCAGCTTGGGCTCTTCGGGGATCAACGGCTCGAAATCCATTTGGTCGAGGATGTCGCGCTGTACGTCGACCCCGGGCGCGACCTCCACCAGCTCAATCCCGCCGGAGGCCAATTCGAAGACGCAGCGCTCGGTGATGTAGCGCACGGCCTGGCGGCGCTGGCGGGCCACGTCGGCGCTGAAGGTGATGTGACAGACCTCGTTGACGAACTTGTGCATCCGGCCGGGATTGTCGATTCGCAGTGCGCCGTCGACGACGCACACCGCCGACTGCGCCGCGAACGTGCCGAGGAAGAACAGCGACCGAGCGCTCTGGCTGATGTTGATGAAGCCGCCGGCGCCGGCGAAGCGGTTGCCGAAGCGGCTGACGTTGACGTTGCCGTGTCGGTCGATCTCAGCGAAGCCCAGGAATGCCTGGTCCAAGCCGCCGCCGTCGTAGAAATCGAACATGTACGGCTGGTCGATGATCGCCTCGGCGTTGGCGGTGGCACCGAAGGAGAGGCCGCCGGCGGGGATGCCACCGATGCCGCCCGGCTCCACCGTCAACGTGATCAGGTTGAGGATGTCCTCCTCGTTGGCCACCGACGCCACGCCTTCTGGCATGCCGATGCCGAGGTTGACCACCGAGTTGAACTTGAGCGACATCGCGGCCCGCCGAGCGATGATCTTGCGCTCGGCCAGGGGGAGCGGGGTGAGCACGTCGCTGGAGACGCTGATCTCTCCGGTATAGGCCGGGTTGTAGGCCTCCGCGAAGGTCTGCTGGTGGTTGGCGGAGGCAGCCACGACGACCGCGTCGACGAGGATGCCCGGGACCTTGACTGCCTGTGGCGACAGGGTGCGGCGGGTGGTTACCCGTTCCACCTGGGCGATCACGATGCCGCCGGAGTTCTTCACCGCCTGGGCGATGGACAGCACTTCGGTGGTCAGTGCCTCCCGCTCCATGGTGATGTTGCCTTCCTCATCTGCCGTCGTACCGCGGATGAGCCCCACGTTGATCGGAAAAGTCGGGATGAACAGGTACTGCTCGCCAAGCAGATCGACGACGTGCACCAGGTCCTCGGTCGCCTTGGCGTTGATCTTCCCACCGTCCACCCGCGGGTCGACGAAAGTGCCGAGCCCCACCCTGGTCAGCACCCCCGGCTTACCGCCGGCGATCTCGCGAAAGAGATGACTGATCACGCCTTGGGGCAGGCAGTAGGCCTCGATGCTGTTCTCGACGGCCAGCCGGCCGAGCGCCGGGGCTAGGCCCCAGTGGCCGCCGATCCCACGCTTCACCATGCCCGCGCGGGCGAAGTGGTTGAGCCCGCGGGTCTTGCGGTCACCCGGGCCGGCGGCGAAGACCAAGGTCAGGTCGCGCGGGCTGCCGGTTTCCAGGAACCGGTTCTCGACCGCAACCGCCAGCTCCTCGGGGACGCCGATCCCGACGAAACCGCCGACGGCCACTGTGTCACCGTTGAGGATGACGCCCGCGGCGTCCTGGGCACTGATCACCTTGTTGCGCCGCATGTCCGCACTCCTCGCCGGCGGCTGGACCACCGGCATCCGTCTCGCCACCACGTCAGCGCGTGCTTGCCGGCCACCTTGGCATTGATGGCGGTCG
>JADGOU010000323.1 GCA_017882835.1 Frankiaceae bacterium
CGGGTAGACCGCTGCGGCACCCGCTCGGCGCAGCGCCCGGGCCGCCACCGTCAGCGTCCAACCCGAGTCGGTGAAGTCGTCGACGAGTAGCACCGTGCGACCGGCCAGGTCCACCCCAGCCGGCACCGCGAACCGGCCGGCCACGGCGACCAGCCGCTGGGCGGAGTTCACCGCCCGCGATGTCGGCCGACTTCCTACAGCCGGTTCGAGCGTGGCCACCAACGGCCAGCCGGCATAGCGGGCCAGCCCTGCCCCGAGGTGACCGAGCAGCACCGGCCGGGTCACCGAGCCGAGCACGACAACGGCGTCCGGCCGGGTGCCGAACTCCCAGCTGTCGAGGACGGCCACCACGGCCCGGCGCAGCGGCACCGCCAATTCGGCATCCGGCGCACCTGGCGCGAGGGCCGCCCGCAGCGCTCCGCCCCAGCCCAGGTCGGTCAGTCGGGCGATGGCCCGGCCGGGCTCGGCCCGCTCCCCGGCGCCGATCTTGCCCGAGAGCGGCACGCCGAGCGCGGCCATCCCGGAAGGCCACAGCTTGCGAGTCTCGACCGGCACCCCCGGCCGAGCAAGCCGGGCCGCAGTTGCGGCCAGCGTGGCCGGGTCCACCCCGTCCGGCGTCGCCGAGCCGCCGCAGTTGTCACAACGGCCGCACGGACCGGGCGCCGGATCGTCCAGCGCCGCGCGCAGGAACGCCATCCGGCAGCCGTTGGTGGCGATGTAATCCAGCATGGCGTCGGCCTCGGCCGAGCGGGTAGCGGCCACCCGGGCGTAGCGCTCGGCGTCGTAGACCCAGGGACGCCCGGTGGCCACCCAGCCGCGCTGCACCCGACGTACCGCGCCGTCGACGTCGAGCACCTTGAGCATCATCTCCAGCCGCGTCCGCCGCAGGTCCACCACCGTCTCCAGCGCGGCGGTGCTGCGCGGGTCGTCACCGGAAGCGGCCAGTGCCGCCAGCACCCGACGTACCGTCTCCTCCGGCGGAAAGGACAGCGAGGCGAAGTAGGCCCAGATCTCCGGGTCCTCCCGGCCGGGCAGCAGCACTACCTCAGCCCGGTCCACCGCACGCCCGGCGCGGCCGACCTGCTGGTAGTACGCGATCGGGCTGGCCGGAGCGCCCAGGTGGATGACGAAGCCGAGGTCGGGCTTGTCGAACCCCATCCCCAGCGCGCTGGTCGCGACCACCGCCTTCACCCGGTTGGCCAGCAGGTCGCTCTCGGCCGCGAGCCGGTCGGCGGGGTCGGTCTGCCCGGAGTAGGCCGCCACCGCGTAGCCGCGCGAGCGCAGGTAGTCGGCGACGTCGACCGTGCCCGCCACCGTGAGCGTGTAGATGATGCCGGAACCCGGGAGCTCGCCCAGGTGGTCGGCCAGCCAGCCCAGCCGGTGCTCAGGGGTGGGCAGTGAACGGACCGCCAGATGCAGCGAGGGCCGGTCCAGCTCGCCGCGCAGTACCAGCACGGCGACCGTTCCGTGCGGGTCGAGCTGCTCGGCGACGTCCGCGCTGACCCGGGCGTTCGCCGTCGCGGTGGTGGCCAGCACCGGGATGCCGGCCGGCAGCTCGGTGAGCAGCGTGCGCAGCCGCCGGTAGTCGGGGCGGAAGTCGTGACCCCAGTCGGAGATGCAGTGCGCCTCGTCGATGACGAGCAGTCCGGCCGTCGCGGCCAGCCGGGGTAGCACCTGGTCGCGGAAGTCGGGGTTATTCAACCGCTCCGGGCTGACCAGCAGCACGTCGACCGCGCCGGCGCTGATCTCTGCGTACACCGCGTCCCACTGCGCCGCGTTGGTGGAGTTGACCGTCACCGCCCGGATGCCGGCCCGGTCGGCTGCCTCGATCTGGTTGCGCATCAGCGCCAGCAGCGGCGAGACGATCACCGTCGGCCCGGCACCGGCGGCCCGCAGCAGGGCGGCGGCGATGAAGTACACCGCCGACTTGCCCCAGCCGGTGCGCTGCACGACCAGTGCCCGCCGGCGATCGGCCACCAGCGCCTCGATGGCGGTCCACTGGTCCGCGCGCAGTACCGCCGCCTCTCCGGCCAGAGCCCGCAGGTGCCGCTCGGCCGCCACCCGCAGGCCAACCCGGTCCACTACCGGTTGGAGCGCCGCGGTCTGCTCGGGCACTGTCGGGTCCTTTCTTGACGGGCGAGTGGCGGTTGTGGACGGGTGCTGGCGGACGGGTGCTGGCCCGAACGCCTTCGGTCAGCGACAATGAGAGCACCCGGCGCTGCGCTGCGGCGCCGGCCAGAGGGAAGAGGTGCGTTTTTCGTGGCCACGACCGGCGGCACTAGCCGCCCGGCGTTGACGCAGTGGCGGCCCGCGCTGCGTGCGCTCGCCGTCGTACTGGTCATGGCCCTGGGTGTGACGGGGATGACCGCCTGCGGCAACAACAACCAGCCGGAGCAGATTAGCCGTCCGGTCGACGACCAGGGTCACACCCTGTACGGCCCGGTCGTGAACGGGGTCGCCTACTGCGGCTGGGTGCTCTCCGCCGACGAGTGCAAGGACGCCACCGAGCCAACCGGCACGCCGATCCCGGCCGAGCACTGGGTCAAGATGCCGGACCAGACGGAGGCGCAGGGGGCCGGCCAGTCGGTCGAGCGGCACGACGACGGCAACCTGCTGTGGCGAATGCTCGAGTGGCACATGATCTACCACCTCTGGTTCGGCTCGCCGGCGTACTACGGGCGCTACTACCCGGTCGGCTCCCCGATGCGCAACCGGTACACCAGCACAATCGGCGACTTCGACTCCCGGTCGAGCCGCTACTACAGCTCTTACGACTCTCGGGCGCGCTACGCCACTGCCAGCGGCAAGGTGGTGACCGGGGACAAGGTCTCCGCGCGCAACTTCACCGTGAAGAACTCCGGCGGCGACAAGGGCACGGGAGCGAAGCCCTGCGCCCTGCCCGATACCGACACGCGGACCGGCCTGCCGGACGTCTTGGCGTACGCGACCGCGTGGACGACCGCGGCCCGGGTGTTGCTGGTGGCCACCGGAGTCGGCGGACCGTTGGAGCTCGTGCTGGCCAAGGGCAGCTCGGGTGGTAAGAGCTCGGGCAGCAAGGGCAGCTCCGGCGGCGGCAAGGCGAAGACCACCAACCCCGGCGACGTCGGCGGGGACAAGAGCAAGGGCCGCTCGCAGAACGTGCCCTGTTGATCGTTGCCAACTGTGGTGCGCTGATGTTGGTGAGCTGATGTTGGTGAGCTGATGTTGGTGAGCTGCTGTTGGAGCCCTGCTGATGGAGCCCTGCTGATGGAGCCCTGCTGATGGAGATAGCGGAGATCGAACGCCGCTTCCGCGAGGAGGGCAACCGCTTCACGCTGTTCTTCGTCCGCCGCGACGGCGACGTCCGCTGGCGCTGCGACGCCAAGCAGACCGCGGACCTCGGGCCGACCGGGACCTGGTTGCAGGCCCACGCCGAGTGGTGGGGCACCGTCAAGCTGAACTACGACCCGGCCGACTTCCGGCTAGCCGACATCGTCGCGGGTCCGATTCGCACCATCAACGACAACGAGTACGCCGACGAGCCCCGACTCGACCCCTCCTGGCTGCGGGAGTACCGCGACCAGGTCCGGGGCGGGGCGGCAACCGAGCCGCTGACCGTGCACGGCGTCTGGGACAACAACCAGCCCGACTTCGTCCCGGTCACCCACTTCCTGCCGGCGGCGGTCGACTGGATCCACGCCATCCTGGACGCCCGGGAGAAGCGACAGGCCGGCAACTTCCTGGTGGCCGCCGTGGTGGAGGGCGCCTTCGACGGTCTGGTCGACCTGGAGGCGTTCCCATTCGCGACCTGGGACGGCCGGGCGACCCCGACCGATGTCCCGGTTGAGCGCCCCCGCCGGCGCTTCGGCGGCCTATTCGGCTGACATGCCCGCCACGA
>JADGOU010000324.1 GCA_017882835.1 Frankiaceae bacterium
GGCGTGGCCGGCGCGCTGCTGAGCAGCCTGGTGTTGGCGGTGGCTCTGATCGCGGACGCCCGGTACACCCGCCACGATGCTTCGGTGTCCCGAGCGGTAGAAAGCCTGGGCGGTCGGCCGCTGGTCTTCTTCGCCGGCGCCGTGCCGTACCTCCAGCATCCGGCGGCGGTGGTGTCCAACCATCCGAGCCGCTGGGGTGGCCCCCTGTTCGCCGTCGCGACCGGGAGCGACGACTTCGCGGTGCTGGCGGCACATCCCGACCAGCCGGCGTACCTGCTGCAGCTGCCCGGCAGCTGGAACCTGGGGTGGACGGCGCGCACCAGTGGCCGCCTGGAGCAGTTGGGACTGCTGTCGGCGCCCGAGGTCCGGCTGGCGCTGACGGTCGCCGCGCCAGCGCCCGCCGGTCCGCAGCGGCTGCTGATCTCGACGCAAGGCCGAACGCTTAGCTACCCGGTGCCGGTCGGGGGCATGTCCAGTGTGCTACGGCTGCAGCCGGGCACGGTGGATGTCGACGGGTTGGGTCCGGCCGAGGCCAGCCCGGCCGCCAGTCCCCCGGGGGTGGTCGAGGTAGCGGTGGAGAACGCCGCCGGCCGGCGGCTGGACACACAGCTCGTGCCGGTGCGATCAAGCCGGGGCGAGGTGGACGTGCTGGCGCCGATCCGGGAAGTTGGCACTGTTGGCGAGGGCAGGCCGCTGCCGCTACGGTTGCAACCGGTGTGACGCACGGCGTTTCCGGCCCGTCGCCGGTTTCTCCGTCGCCGTGGTCACTAGCATCACTGCCGGTGGTCACTGAGCATGGGACAGAACGCCCGCGTGCGCTGGCCGCGGTACACCCGCCCGGCCGTCGCGGGCGGGTGGGGCCGTGGCTCTTCCCGCTGCTGCTGCTGACCGCTGTCCTCATCGGCACTGTCGCCGGCGTGAGCGGCACCTCCTCGGCGGTGCTGACCACGGGCCCAACGAGTGTGCTGCCGGGAGACGACCCGCCGTTGGCCGGCACCCCGCGACCGGTGCGCGGCGACGAGTGGCGGGTGAACACTCCTCTGGTCGTGGCCCAATCCCGCAGCGGCCTACCCCGCTATTCCCGCGGGCTGGCGGGCGGCGAGGACATGAGCGTCGTGTTCGACGTCCCGTATCGGGACTGGAGCATGCTGTTTCGACCGCAGAACTGGGTCTTCTTCCTGCTCCCGTTGCAGCCGGCGTTCGCGTTCAAGTGGTGGCTGCTTGGGGCCCTGCTGGCGCTGTCGGTCTACGTCTGGACGCTGACCGTGTGCCCGGGCCGCCGGTGGTTCGCTGCCCTGCTCGGTCTGGCGGCGGCCCTGTCGCCGTACGTGCAGTGGTGGTACCAGACCAACACACTGGCCAGCCTGTTCTACGCGTTCTTCCTGATGGCCGCCTTCGACCGCCTGCTCATTGCCCGGTCGGGCCGGGCAGTGGCGGGCTGGACGGTGCTGATCGCGTGGCTGGGTGGGTGCTTCGCCCTGGTGCAGTACCCGCCCTTCCAGGTGCCCTGTGCCCTGCTGGTCGTCGCCTTCTGCCTCGGCCGGCTGGCGATGCAGGTGCGCCGGACCGCGGTCCGTGCCCTGGCCGCTCGGGCCGGCCTCGCCGTACTTGCGGTCGCGGCCGCCACCGGCGTTGCGGCGAATTTCGTCCTGACCCGGCTGGACGTGATTCGCACGATTGCCGACACGGTGTATCCGGGGCGGCGGACGAGTCCGTCCGGGGGAATGGCCTGGCCGCGGATCTTGTCCGGGTACCTCGACGTACGCTTGCTGGACCCGGGCGCGGTGGCCGGGCTCGGCGATAACCAGAGCGAGGCGTCTGCATTTGTGCTGGCCGGACTCTTCCTGGCGCCGGTGGCGCTGTTGCTGTTGGTTCGCGGCGTACGCCGTGGAGTGGCCGTCAACTGGGCAGTGTTGGCCGTCGTCGCCCTCGGCGGGCTGCTGACGGCGTACTGCCTGGTTCCCGGCCTGGACGCCGTCGGCCGCATCACCGGACTCTTCCTGGTGCCGTCGTTCCGGCTCTCCCTCGGCCTGGGCGCGGTCGCGGTGGCGCTGACCGTGCTCCTCGTCGGCGAGCTCGACCGGCAGGGCTACGTGGGCGCGCTGTGGCTGGCCGCGGCGGTCGGGCTGCTCGCCTTCGGCGTCGAGCTGGCCGCCGGACTGCGGATCCGAGCCGCCGGCTCGGCCTTCCCCCTGCTGCTGATGGTGCCGTTGGCTGCCTTGGTGGGGTTGGTCGTCGCCACGGCCGTCCGGCGGCGGGCGATTGCCTCCGCCGCTTTGTTGCTGTTGCTCAGCGCGTACGCCGGTGGGCGGGTCAATCCTCTCCAGGACGGCGTCCCCGTGCTCGCGGACACCCCGATCGGCCAGGCGGTGGCCACGGCCGACCGCGCAGACCCGGGTGGCTGGGCCATGGTCATGGATCCAGCCGTGCCAGACCCTGCGTCCCTGCCGGTGCTTGTCGAGACCGGGGTGCACACTTATTCGGCAGCGTTCGGCTACCCGCCGCTGAGCGTATGGCGCCGGCTGGATCCCACCGGGGCGTACGACCGCATCTACAACAGGTACGCCACGGTGGTCTTCACGACGGCACCGGCAGCCGACCTGTTCAGCGCGTCGGCCCCGGACAGGGTCGTCGTCCGGCTGGACTCGTGTGGGACGTTCGCGCAGACCAACCTGAGGCACGTGTTGACAATGTCTCCACAGCGAAACCGGTGCCTGCGGCTGCGGTCGGCGCCCATGGGGGGCGACCGCAGGGCCTACGTCTACGACCTGGTGCAACCGGGCGCGCAACCGTGATGCACCGGCAACCTCACCCGCGCGCGTATCACCCGGCGGGGAGAACCGTCCCGCTCCCACGTTGAGGCCAGCCGACGGTCGCCGCCGCGCACGCGCCGCCGGGCGCGGGCTTGAACGGGCGGAGGATTTGGCTGCCGGCGAACTCGGCGCGGGTGAGCGCCGTCCGACCTCGCCCGTGAGCTGCAGAGTCGGGATGGCGGGATTCGAACCCACGACCTCTTCGTCCCGAACGAAGCGCGCTACCAAGCTGCGCCACATCCCGATGTGCGGCCTACTCTAGCCGGTTGGGCGTGGTTACGGCACCAGCCGGGGCAGTCGAGGGGCGCCCGGAACAATGGCCGGCATGGATCTCAAGCAACGCCTGCGAGCCGACCTGACGACAGCGATGAAAACCCGGGACGAGCTGCGGACGGCCACGCTGCGGATGGCGCTGTCCGCTGTCGCCAAGGAGGAGGTCGCCGGCAAGGCTGCCCGCACGCTGACCGACGACGAGGTGCTGCGGGTGCTGACGCGGGAGGCGAAGCGGCGGCGCGAGGCCGCGGAGGCCTTCGACGGCGGCGGCCGGCCGGAGCTGGCCAGCCGAGAGCGGGCGGAGGGCTTGGTGCTCGCGGGCTACCTGCCGGCGTCCTTGGCCGACGACGAGCTGACGGCATTGGTCGAGGCCGCGATCGCCACGGTCGGCGCCAGCTCGCCGCGCGACCTGGGACAGGTCATGCGCGCCGCCACCGGCACGGCGGCGGGTCGCGCGGACGGGGCTCGGGTTGCCGCCGAAGTCCGGCGACAACTGGCTGAGCGCTGAAAGACGTCGGCCACTTGCGCTCACGGCGAGTAATCGACGCAACACAGCGCTACTGGCCTGCTTACGCAGCGGTACCACGCGGGCCATGCGTGCGGGTAGTCCGCGTCGGCAAAGGATCACGCGAGGGACCGACCTAGCGGCGATGCGTCACGCTCAAATGGCATCTATCTCGGGGGCTTAGGGAACCGATCAGGCCAGCCGAAGATAGTCCTATTGGTCGATGTCGCCTGACACATCTGTTTCCGTAACGTTCACCTATGGCCGTTACCGCGG
>JADGOU010000325.1 GCA_017882835.1 Frankiaceae bacterium
GGCGCGGTGGGCGTGCAGGTAGCCGGTGAAGGCGTCCTCGAACGCCGGCAGCCCGCTGGCCGCCACCTCCGGCCTGTTCCCGCTGAGCCGGCCCGCCAGCGCGGCGCGGGCCGAGACCGGCCAGATCGCGCGGTCCTGCCCGAGTTCCTCGGCGACCACCCGGCAGGTGAACTCCAGGGCCTGCCCCTGCTCCGCCGGGGTGAGGTAGTCGACCTTGTTCAGCACGCAGAACAGCGCCACCGACTCATCGCGGACCCGGCGCAGGAACACCCGCTCGGTTTCGGAGATGGGCGGGTCGACGGTGAGCACGAACACCGCGGCGTCCATTCGCTCCAGGGCGCCGGCAGCGGCCGTGGTGTTGTGGACGTAGACGCTGCCGGTGCCCGGGGTGTCCACCAGCTCCATTCCACCGGCGAGCAGCGGAGCGGGCAGCCGCACGGTTACCGCCGCGACGCCGCCGCGGTTGGCCGGGTTGCCCGCTTCGGTGACGAGCTCGGGCAGGGCGTCGAGGCCGAGGACGGCGTCCCGGCCGTCGGTGTAGCGGACCTCGACCGCCTCGGACTCGCCGTAGCCCAACGTCGTCGGCACCGCCGTGAGCGGCACCACCCCGGTGGGCAGCACGGCCCGGGCGAGCAGGGCGTTGATCAGCGTGGACTTGCCGCGCTTGGCCTCGCCGGCCACCACCACCCTCAGTGCGTCCTCGCGCACCCGGCGGGACAGCTCGGCCACCTCGTCCACACCGGCCGGATCACCGTCCCCGGCACCGAGCAGGGCGGCCAGCCGGTCGAGCGCGCAGGTCAGCTCGCGCTGCCCTGGTGGCGTCACGGCGGCCTCCTGCCCGGCGAAGGTAGGGACCGTTGGCCGCAGCATGCGACGGTTGGCGGCTGGCCCCACAGCCGAGACGCTGGCCGGACTCTAACCAGCCGACACCCCCGACCGCGCCAGTCCCGGGTCTCGGCACTTCCCCGAGTGCCGGGTTGACCCCGGCCGCCGCCGCGCGGTGGCGCGGCGCGGCGCATGTCGCGTTGAGTCATCGTGGTCGGCATCAACCCCGGCGTGGCTATAGTCCGCGGTAGAGGGGATGGGGCTCCCCGTCGAGCGCCGCGGCCGCGGCTGATGGCTCCTGTCGCACGCCGACGGGAACCGCGGCATGGGACCGCCACCGCAATCGCCGGCTTGTCGGCCATGACCGACGGCCTCGGTTCTGCCCGACCCGAGCCGCCGTGCTGGCGCGGGGCGCATGGGTCGTCGTGCCGCGGCACAGCGGCGCCTCGCTGCAGGCCACCTGGCCTGGGGAATCGTCGACGTTTCCCTCGGCCGGGTGGCCGTCATGATCGAGGCTCCGCCGTGGTCGAACCGACCGGTCGCCGAGATCACCATCGGGGTGCAGGCGGCGGCCGGCGCGCGGCGGCGGCTCGACCACTGGCTGCTCTCCCCGCTGGGGCTGGGAGCACGAGCATCCCGGGCTGGGCCTGCGCAGTGTCGAGGCCCACGCTGCCGTGGCGGAACCGCGTCCCGTCGGCGCCATGGTGCGCATTGCCGGCATCAGCGACTTCGGCTGGGTGGCCCACATCGTCGTAGCCGACCCGCACACGGTCGAGATCCGCCTGGCGGGCGCGAACTCGACCGCCGGCACTTCGGCCTCACCGACCGGCCCCAACGGATTGATCGCCAGATTGGCCTCACCGTGCGCGCGCTGCTGGTCCAGACGCAGCCGTGAGGGTCGGGTGAAAGAAGGGTGAAGGAAGGTGAGCGTAGTGAGTGGGGGCCGCATGCACTTCCGCGTCATCGTGGAGATCCCGAAGGGATCGCGGAACAAGTACGAGATGGACCACGCCAAGCAGCGCATCCGGCTCGACCGGATGCTGTTCACCGCGACCACCTACCCCTCGGACTACGGCTTCCTGCCGGACGCCCTCGCCGAGGACGGCGACCCGCTGGATGCGCTGGTGCTCCTCGACGAGCCGACGTTCCCGGGCTGCCAGATCGAGGTGCGCCCGGTCGCGGTGTTCTGGATGCGCGACGAGCAAGGCCCGGACGCCAAGATCCTCTTCGTGCCGCTGCACGACCTGCGCCGGCACGCTATCCAGGACCTCCCCGACATGCCCGGGCACATGCTCAACGAGATCTCGCACTTCTTCGAGGTACAAGACACTCGAGCCCGGCAAGACCAGCGAGACCCGGGGCTGGCAGAACCGGGCCGCCGCCGAGTGGGCGGTCGGCGAGGCCTCCGCGCGGGCCGCGGCGGCGCCCGGATGAGGCCCTCCGACGCGATGCGGGCACCGGCCGGAGATGGTGGAAGCAGTTCGTTGAATCACCGGGCACTCCGATGGCTGGGGACCACCGTGCTGGCCGACGTGCTGGCGAAGGCCGAGCGATCCACTGCCCGGCTCGTCGGGACGACGGCGTGACCAGCGACGACGCCGGTGGTGATCGGGCAACGGGTGTGTCGGGGCGGCCGGCCGAGCCCGCGCCGGTGGAGCGTTGGTTCAGCCGAGGGGTCGCGGGCATTGCGGCGGCCTCGCTGTTCAGCGACGCCGGCCACGAGATCGCCACCAGCCTGCTGCCGAGCTTCTTGACGGCCACCCTGCACGCGGGACCGGGCGCGCTCGGGGCGATCGAGGGCGTGTCCGACGCCTTGGTGGGCGTGAGCAAGCTGGCGGGCGGCCCGCTGTCCAACGACCCGGTGCGCCGGGGCCGACTGGCCTCCGGCGGCTACCTGGGCACCGCGGTGGCTACCGCGGGGATCGGGCTGGCGACCGCGGTGTGGCAGGTGGCGATCCTGCGGGCACTGGCCTGGGTGTCCCGGGGGATTCGCTCGCCGGCCCGAGACACGCTGCTGGTGTCCCTGGTGTCCCGGCGGGCGTACGGGCGCGCCACCGGGCTGGAACGCGCCGGGGACAACACCGGTGCCCTGCTCGGCCCGCTGCTGGCCTCCGTGCTGGTCGCTGCCGTCGGAATCCGCTCCGCCATCCTGTTCGCGATCGTGCCCGGTGTCCTCGCCGCGGTCGCGATCACCATCGCCGCGCGGGAGGCGCGCCGCCGCGTCGGCACTCCGGTCGGCCGGCGGCAGCTGTCGTTCCACCTCCGGGAACTGTGGCAGGCCGGACTGCCGCGGGCGCTGGCGCCGGCTGCGCTGTTCGAGCTAGGCAACGTCGCCACCACGCTGCTCATCCTGCGCGCCACGGACCTGCTGCACGCCCACGGCCGCAGCCTGACCGCCGCCACCAGTCTGGCGATCTTGCTCTACGCCGCGCACAACGGGGTTGCCGCCCTGGCGGCGATCGGCGGCGGACACGCGGCCGACCGGGTGGGTCCACGCGTGGTCTTCGCCTGCGGCGCCGCCGTGTACGTGGCGGGCTACGGGGTCTTCGCCGCCGATCAGCACGCCTGGCCCCTGCTGCTGGTCGGGTTCATGATGGCCGGCGTCGGCATCGGTTTCGCCGAGACCGCCGAGTCCACCGTGGTTGCTTTGATGCTCCCCGACCAGCTGCGCGGCAACGGTTTCGGCGTCCTCGGCCTGGTGCAGGCGATCGGTGATCTTGGCGCGTCCCTGGTCGTCGGCGTGCTGTGGGCCATGGTGTCCCCCACCCTCGCCTTCACCTACGCCGCGGCGTGGATGCTCGCCTCCCTGCTCGCCTCCGGACTGCTGCGACCGCGGGGCCCGCGGACCACGGCCGACCCACCGACCGGGTGAACCAGATCCACGCCTCGTACTCCTTGAGGAGTCTGCAAGGCGCCGGAGCCGGCAGGGCCGGCGAAGACCCGCGGCTGGCCGGACCGCGCCGCGGCCGAGCAGGTGATCCGCGGGTCCTACCCGCGGTTGGGCGTACCGGGACGCCGGCGCCGTCGGATCACCCCGTCG
>JADGOU010000326.1 GCA_017882835.1 Frankiaceae bacterium
GGAGGCTGTCTAGGGATGCCGGACCCGACCCGCGCGGTGCTGCTGGCCCCGGGGGTGTACCGGATTCCGACCGCCCCCTTCGACCTGGTCAACACCTTCGCCCTGGTCGACGACGCCGGCGCCGTCACCCTGATCGACGCCGGCTGGCGCCGCGCGCCCGCACGGATCCTCGCCGGGCTGGCCGCCATCGACAAGGCACCCGCCGACGTCGTCGGCATCGTGCTCACCCACGCCCACCCCGACCACGCCGGTGGGTTGGCAGGGTTGGCCGAACAGACCGGTGCGCCGGTGCAGGCCCACGAACGCGACGAGATCTACCTACGCACCGGCCGAGCGCCCCGCCGGGACCCGGCTACCCGGACCGGCCGACTCATGAACCGGCGTCGACGTGCCGATTTCCTTCCTGTGGACCTCGCTTCGTCCTTCGCTGACGGTGCGGTGCTCGACGTCGCCGGCGGCCTGCGGGTGATCCACACCCCTGGCCACACCCCCGGTCACGTCTCGCTGCTGCACCAGCCCTCCGGCGTACTGGTCACTGGCGACTCGGTGTTCAACGTGCGCGGACTGCGCTACTCGCCCCAAGCGTTCTGCACCGACATCCGGCTGAGCCGACAGACCGCCGACCGGTTGGCAGACGAGACCTTCGAGGTGGCGGCCTTCACGCACGGCGCCGAGATCCGATCCGGGGCGCGGGAGGCGATCCGCGCCTTCCTCCGCGGCCGGGCCCGATGACGGCGCTCCCAGCGGTGCTGCCGCGCGCGAGCCTGGTCAGGTTGGCGCGACACCTCGCCTACGGCGGCACCACTACGGGCCTGCTCGGACTGGCCGGCTACGGCGTGCTGCGGGGCGAAGCCAAGCTGGCCCGACGAGTGATCAAGCCGCCGGAGGCCGGCGGTCCCTACCCCGATGGCCGGTACGGCGACAGCCTTGGCCGCCCGCTGCGGTTGGCCGTGCTGGGCGACTCCAGCGGCGTGGGCCTGGGGTGCGCCACGCCGACGGAGACCCCCGGCGCGCTGCTGGCCACGGCGTTGGCCGCCGACGACCGCCAGGTCGTGCTCGATGTGCTGGCCGTCGTGGGGTCCCGCTCGCACGACCTGGAGCCGCAGGTGTTCCGGGCCCTGCTGCAGCCCCCGCACGTCGGCGTGATCATGATCGGCGCAAACGACGTGACCCACCGGGTGAGCCCACAGCAGGCGGCCACCGACCTGTACCGCGCGGTGGTGCGGCTGCGCGCGGCCGGCGTGCGGGTCGTCGTCGGCACCTGCCCCGACTTGGCCGCCGTCCGACCGATCGCCCAGCCGCTGCGCTGGGTAGCCGGGGTGCGCAGCCGCGCCATGGCCGAAGCCCAGCTGGAAGCGGTCACCGCCGCCGGCGGTTCCGTCGTCCCGCTGGGCCGGCTGCTGGCCCGCACGTTCACCACCGAGCCTGGCCTGTTCTGCCCGGACCGCTTTCACCCCTCCGCCGCGGGCTATGCCGCGCTGATGGCCGCCATGCTCCCGGCGGTCCGTGCCGAGGCCGACCGGTCCGTGCATCGCGGCACCCGACCGAACCCCGTTCGGCTGCCGCCCAGTACCGTGACCCTCGACGCCGCGTCTGTCCGAGGAGTCCGCCATGCCTGAGCCGGTCATCGTCGCCACCGCCCGCTCCCCCATCGGCCGCGCTTTCAAAGGCTCGCTCAAGGAGCTGCGCTCCGACGACCTCGCCGCCACGATCGTGCAGGCCGCACTGGACAAGGTGCCCCAGCTCGACCCGCACGACATCGACGACCTGATGCTCGGCTGCGGTCTGCCCGGCGGGGAGCAGGGTTACAACATGGGCCGGGTGGTCGCCGTACTGCTCGGCTATGACTTCATCCCCGGTACGACGATCACGCGCTACTGCTCCTCGTCGCTGCAGACGACCCGGATGGCGGCGCACGCCATCCGCGCCGGCGAGGGCGACGCCTTCATCTCCGCCGGAGTGGAGATGGTCAGCCGCTTCGTCAAGGGCAACAGCGACACGTCACCGGACACCATGAACCCGCGCTTGGAGGCGGCGCAGGCCCGCACCGCCGAGCTGGCGCTGGGGGGCAGCGCCTGGTCCGACCCCCGAGCCGACGGAGCGCTGCCGGACATCTACATCTCGATGGGGCAGACCGCGGAGAACGTCGCCCAGCTGCACGGCCTGACCCGCGAGGAGCAGGACGAGTTCGCCTGCCGCAGCCAGAACAACGCCGAGCGCTCCATCGCCGACGGCTTCTTCGCCCGCGAGATCACCCCGGTCACGACACCGGACGGCACGCTGGTCAGCAAGGACGACACCCCCCGCGCCGGTACGACGATGGAGGCCCTCGCCGGTCTCAAGCCGGTGTTCCGCCCCGACGGCACCGTGACCGCCGGCAACGCCTGCCCGCTCAACGACGGTGCGGCCGCAGTGATCGTGATGAGCGACACCAAGGCCGCCGAGCTCGGCATCACGCCGCTGGCCCGGGTCGTCTCGACGGCGGTCACCGGCCTGGAGCCCGAGCTGATGGGCCTCGGACCGATCGAGGCCACCCGCACGGCGCTGGCCCGGGCCGACCTGACCGTAGACGACATCGACCTGTTCGAGATCAACGAGGCGTTTGCCGCGCAGGTCGTGCCGTCGTACCGGGAGATCGGGATCCCGCTGGAGAAGCTCAATGTCTTCGGTGGCGCCATCGCCGTCGGCCACCCGTTCGGCATGACCGGGGCCCGGATCGCCGGGACGCTGCTCAACGGGCTGCAGACCCTGGACAAGCGGTACGGCGTCGAGACCATGTGCGTCGGCGGTGGCCAGGGGATGGCGATGGTGCTCGAGCGGCTTTCCTGAGGGGGTCGCGCCGGCAGTCCGGCCTCAGTCGAGGTCTAAGGCGAGGCGTACGGCGGCCGCGATGTGTTGGGCGGTTGCCGGGTCGACGGTGCCACGGCGACGAAGGCACAGCCGCTGCGGCACCGTCGTCACGTTGTCGCAACTGACGGCCGACACGTGATCTAGTCCGGAGTTCTCGTCGATCTGGACTTCGGTGGGAATGCCGCGGATGGTCGACGTGACCGGGGCCACGGTGACGGTGTCGAGCCGGTCGAGGATCACGTCGCGAGTGAGCAGCACGGCCGGCCGCCGTCCGGCTGGTGCGGGGAACTCTGCGGGGAAGTCGATGTCCCAGACCTCGCCGCGCCTCATAGATCCGCCAGCGCCGCACCAGCGGCGTTGGCGCTTGCCTCGGCCAACTGGTCGTCCCCACCCGGCGCCGCGTCATAGGCCTCGGCGATGCGCATGTCCAGCGCTGTCCGCCGCTTGTCTCGCAGCAGTGATCGCAGCAGCGCGGCGCGGGACATCTCGCCATCGGAGGTCCGCCGCAGGCGGTCCAATAACTCGAGCTCATCGGCGGTCAGCCGAACATTCACCTGAGTCCCCGGAGCTGTCATGGACACTATGCTACCAAAGAAGGTAGATGAGGAGCTACCAAGCGAGTAGCGAGACCGCGTCCGACCGCTGGCCCTACGCCCAACGACAGCGTTCGCGGCCACGGCGCTGGAACTCCGCGACGGCGGCCTTCCCGCTACCAGCGCCCGACAGCATCCAGGCCGGTACGTCGCGCAGGGCGGCCAACGCCGGTGCCGGCGGCGGCGAACCGTCCAGGTCTATCCGGTGCAGCAGCACCTCGGCGAGCACCGCGGCCGCGACGTCATCCGGCGGCTGCGGAGAACCGCGCCAGTGAATCGCCGCCGGTGATTGCGCCAGCGCGTCCAGCAGGCCGTCGCCGGTGACCGCCAGCTGGTCGGGCAGCACGGTGTCGTCCAGCCGCGGCAGCACCCGCGCCGGCATCCCGGCCGCGGCGAGTGAGGCCGCGGCCAGCACCTGGGC
>JADGOU010000327.1 GCA_017882835.1 Frankiaceae bacterium
GGGGAACGGGTTCTCCCGACCGAGCCCCACCTCGTAGTAGGACCACAACGCCTCGCCGGCGGACCAGGCGGCCAGCCCGGCAGCCAACGCCAACCACGAATCGCGATGACGTCCCGCACTGCGCCGAGCGGTCCGCAGACAGCAGACCGTCGCAAAGAGAGCGAACGCCAACGATCCGATGTCGTCAGCGGCCGTGGTGACCGCATCGCCGCCCCAACGTCGCCACATCCACCCGGCGAACGCCAGCAGCAGCACGGCGCCGGCGAACGCGACGCTGCCGGCTTTCCTGATCGACATTCGACCTCCCCGGACTCGATCGTCACGTCGTCGCCTCGATCGAGTCCGGCCCGGCGCAATCACCCGAATGGCCGGTGGTCAGCCGTCACTGACCCCGACGCCTGGGCAACTGGGGCAACTGGGGCAGCGCGGACACCGGGCCGCCAGGCACCCCGCTGCCCCTCTTTCGCGCCGATGTTGAGCCCACGTGCGCATCAGGTCACCGGATACACACGTGGGCTCAACATCGGCGTCACGGAACTCAAGATGGGCGTTTCCCAGCGGTCCGGACCGGGCCGAGGAGGGACAGGAAACCTCGCTATCCGCACGACCGGTGGACCGGTGCAGGCCGGTATCTGCTGGTCGTACTGACCGAGGCGATGGATGGGCGCGACTACGAGGTCACCGTGAGAGACCGATGCCTAGCGCCAGACCTTCGGACGCAAGGTAACGTGAAGCAGATGAGCAAGCAGGACGAAAGGATAGTCGCGACAGTAGCCCAGAGTAACGGTGCCGTGAACCCGAACTGATTGCTTGTTCCACACAACGCCGGCGGCCCGACTAACCGCTGAGCCGGGCCAGTTTGATGCAGGACGCGATCACGGGGTGGTACGGATGGCAACCTCGTTAGCCCCATTCACGTTGTGCGAGACCGTCGCCCCCCATCCCGAGGGATGAGCGAGCCGGTCTAAAGCTCCCTATCATGGACGAGGCGACCCGGATCGCGCTGCTGGAAATCAAGGGCAGCTTGGCCGAGTTGCGGCTGAACGTCACTGAGCGGTTCACCACTGTCAATGATCGGTTCGCCGACGTGAACACCAAGTTGGACACGATCATCGACGTACTCACCGAGTTTCGCCGGGAGTACGCCGAGCACACCCACTAGATGATCGACTCCGTGACGCTGGTGTTGGTCTGCTACTCGACCTGAACAACTCGAAGCGGCTTCCCTTGTAGCGCAGCGATTGTGACGGTCGCGACGTCGGGATCGCGGGCCTGAGTGACGAGATCATTGAATGGGGCCGGTCGGTCGAGGTATGGGATTCGGGTGCCGCGGACACGGGCGGAGCAGGTGAGCTTGCAGGAGGCGGTGCTGCCGCCGACGACGAGCGTGTTGCTGTCAGCGTTGCTGTCAACCGCCCCGCGACCCCCTTTGGCGACTAAGCTCGCACCCCGCTGACCTGCGCTTTCCCCTGTCGGGACGACAGGATTTGAACCTGCGACCCCTTGACCCCCAGTCAAGTGCGCTACCAAGCTGCGCCACGTCCCGGCACCCGGCGTACGCCGACGAGGCGGCGACCGAGCCTGTCGACTCTATCGCACCGACGACCGCCGTCAGCCGCGTCGCTTCTCCCGCACCTTGACGCTGATCTCAATCGGGGTCCCGACGAAACCGAAGTCGGACCGCAGCCGTCGTTCGATGTAGCGGCGGTAGCCGGCCTCCAGGAAACCGCTGGCGAACAGCACGAACCGCGGCGGCCGGGTGCCGGCCTGGGTGGCGAACAAGACCTTGGGCTGCTTGCCACCGCGCACCGGCGGCGGGGTGGCCGCGATCAGCTCACCGAGCCAGGAGTTCAGCCGCCCGGTAGAGATCCGCTGCTCCCAGCCCGCCAACGCCGTTCGCAACGCCGGGGTCAGCCGCTCCACCGACCGCCCGGTCAGCGCGGAGATGTTGACCCGCGGCGCCCACGCCACCCGGGCCAGATCACGCTCCACCTCCCGGTCCAGCGTCAACCGGCGGTCCTCGTCGAGCAGGTCCCACTTGTTCATCGCCAGCACCAACGCCCGGCCGGTCTCGATCACGGTGGCGATGACGCGCTGGTCCTGCTCGGACAACGGTTCGCTGACGTCGAGCAGCACGATGGCCACCTCGGCCGCATCCAGCGCCGACTGGGTGCGCAGGCTGGCGTAGAACTCCGCGCCGGAGGCCTCCCGGACCCGGCGGCGCAGGCCGGCGGTGTCGACAAAGCGCCAGGTCACCTCCCCCAAGGTCACGATCGAGTCGACCGGGTCTCGGGTGGTACCAGCGACGCTGTCCACCAGCGCCCGCTCCTGCCCGGTGAGCCGGTTGAGCAGGCTCGACTTGCCGACGTTGGGCCGACCGAGCAGCGCCACCCGGCGCGGGCCGCCCTCAACGTCGAAGCGGTCCGCCGGAGCTTCCGGCAGCGCGTCCAGGATCGCGTCGAGCAGGTCACCGCTTCCGCGGCCGTGCAGCGCGCTCACCGGCCGCGGTTCCCCAAGTCCCAGCGACCACAGCGCCGCGGCGTCGGCCTCCCCGCGCTCGTCGTCGACCTTGTTGACCGCCAGCACCACCGGCTTGCCGGCGCGCCGAAGAACGCGCACGACAGCCTCATCGGCATCGGTGGCACCGACCGGGCCGTCCACCACGAGCAGTACGGCGTCCGCCGCCGCCGCCGCGACCTCGGCCTGAGCCGACACCCGGGCCGCCATCCCGGCGGCGTCGGGGTCCCAGCCACCGGTGTCCACCACGGTGAACCGGCGGCCGCGCCACAGCGCATCGTAGGTGACCCGGTCCCGGGTGACGCCGGGCACGTCTTCGACCACGGCCTCGCGGCGGCCCAGGATCCGGTTGACCAGCGTCGACTTGCCGACGTTGGGACGTCCCACGACGGCGAGCACCGGCTGTGCGCCGATCTCGGCCGGCTCTGCATCGTCAAGCGGGCCCGCGGCCGGGTCACTGACCGCAAAGCCGGCCGGTGGGCTGGTCATGCTCGCCCGTCTGACAAGACGGAGGCATCTACGGCGCGGCGCGGCGCCTGAGCACACAACGCCAGCACCGCCTCGACCACCTCGTCGACGCCGAGGTCGGTCGAGTCGAGCTCGACGGCGTCGGCGGCCCGGACCAGTGGGCTGACCGCGCGGCCGCTGTCGAGCCGATCGCGGTGGGTGAGCTCGGCGCGGGCCAAGGTGAACCGATCGGCCGGCGCAGTGTCGGCTCCCGCGGCGTACTCGGGGTCCATGGCGCGCCGATGCGCCCGCGCGTCGCCGGCCGCGGTCAGGAAGATCTTGACCGGCGCGTCCGGCACCACGACGGTGCCGATGTCGCGGCCCTCGACCACGATGCCGCCGGACCCGACGATCTCCCGTTGGCGAGTGACGATCCGGCTGCGCACCTCGGGCACGGCCGAGACCGGGCTCACCGCCGCGGACACCTCTCGGCTGCGAATCAGGTCCCCGAGCCGAGTGCCGCTCGCAGCGACCCAGGGATCGTCGGGGTCGGTGCCGACAGCCAGGTCCAGGCCGGCCGCCAGCGCAACCACCGCCACGGCGTCCGACGGGTCGGCGTCGGCGGCCAGGACCGCCCAGGCCACCGCCCGGTACATGGCACCGGTGTCGAGGTAGCGCAGACCGAGCCGGCGGGCCACTGCGCGGGAGACGGTGGACTTGCCGGCCCCGGACGGGCCGTCCACCGCGACCACCAGCGTCGCCGCAGCCGAATCGGGCAAGCCGGCGGAGGAGGTGTTCACGAGGCTCCTTGTTGGGGCGGTCGGGCCGCCCGGGTCGAGCCGAGCAGTGACCCGGGCAAGTGGACCACCTGGTGCCCAGCGTAGCCGGGGCGGCTCAGC
>JADGOU010000328.1 GCA_017882835.1 Frankiaceae bacterium
CCGCCCGCGACGGCGCCACCCGCAGCGACCGCATCGAAGCCGGGATCGCCGCGGTCGAGGCACTGGATGCCAAACTCGCCGGCCCGCGTTCCCGATACAAGACCCGGGTCGCGGTCGAACACGCCGCAAGCGCCGCACTGGCGCAGGCTCACGCCGCACGGTGGGTCACCGCTACCGTCACGCAGACCACCGCCAAAACGTACAAGCAGGCACGACGCGGCAGGCCCGGACCCGAGACGAGCTACCGGGAGATCACCACCAACCGGTTCGCCCTGGCCGCCGACATCGACCTCCACCACGTCGCCTACGACGCTGCCAGCGATGGCTGTTTCCCACTGATCACTAACGACGCCAACCTATCCGACGCCCAGGTACTCGCCGCGTACCGTTACCAACCCAACCTCGAACGGCGCCACCACCTCCTCAAAAGCGTCCAGGACGCCGCACCCGTACTACTGAAGAACCCGGCCCGGATCGAAGCACTGTTCTGCTGCCAGTTCCTGGCACTGCTCGTCGCCGCCCTCATCGAACGACAGGTCCGCACCGCCATGGCAGCCGCGGCCCTGAACCACATCCCGCTCTACCCCGAGTTCCGTGACTGCACAGCCCCCTCAACCGAGCGGATCCTGGAGATCTTCACCAACCTCGCCCGCCACCAACTGCACCACCACGACGTCCTCGTCAAAACCTTCGAACCCGAACTCAGCACCCAGCAACAGCAAGTCCTCGACCTACTCGGAGTCGCACCCACCGCCTACACACAGCACCGGTAATTGCCCAGATAACCCGTCCGAGATGTGCGGAACGTCAGTACGAAGGTGGCGAGCTTTGGACCAAGCCGGCGGGCAGCGCCAATTCCCGCAACGTAGGCGATCGCCGCAGCCACGAGCGATAGTCCGAGGACGGGAACCAGCCAGCTGACGCGGCGGCCGAGCAGGTCGACTGCGCCGAAGCTCGCGTGCATCGGCACCAGGCCGACGGCGCCGAGGCCGAGCAGGGCGCCGGCGCCCACCGTCATCGCGGCGCAGGCCATCGCGACCGGTGGAAGGTCGTTGTCGACCTGGGAGGACAGAACGAAGTAGGTGGCAAGTGCGAAGGCCGCCGCGAGTCCCCACAGGACCCCGATCGGATCGAGCCGGGCCCCACCGAACAGATCGAGGACGAACAACAGGCCGACGATGGCCACCGCAGAACCTGCGCCGGTGAGCCGCCGCGGCTTGTGGCCGTGGCGAACCCACATCCAGCCCACTACCAGGACTGTGCCGCAGTATTCGAGCAGCAGGGCCACTCCGACCGACAGGTGTTGGATGGCGTTGAAGTAGAACAGCTGGGCACCGGCAACCGCGATCACGCCGTAGATGGAGATCATTGCGGCGTTGCGCCACAGAGACTGCCAGCGGCCACGCAGGGAGATGATGGCAGGCGCGGCCAGCAACAGGGCGGCGGCGCTGATCCGGGCAGTGGCCGCGGCCGCGGGCGACCAGCCGGCCCCGGTCAACGACCGCGCAAACGATCCCGACGTGCTGAACGTGGCTGCTGACAGCAGTGCCAATGCCAGCCCTGTTCTCATGCTGCGCTCCCGGTTCATCCGTCTTCACCGCCCTTCTGTCCCCGTAATGAGTGAAAATACTTTAGACTGATGACAGTAGATGGTGGGTCCGACAGGAGTCAAGATGGTTTTCACTCATGACACAGAAGTGGCGTTGGCCGCCGCTGCCGCGTTGGTCAACACCCTTGACCGCGAACAGGAACTCCTGCCTAACCCAGCCACGCTGGATGAGTTCGTTGCCACCTGGGGTTGGACCGGCGAACGGGACCATGACGACGCCGAGTTGCAGGCAGTCCGGGATCTTCGCCCAAGGTTGCGTCGACTCTGGGAGCTGGACGAGAAGGGCATCGTCCACCTTGTCAACGAACTCCTGAGCGAGGCGAATGCCCTTCCCCAGCTGGTGAAACACGATCAGTGGGACTACCACCTGCATGCCACCCCATCTCAGGCACCGCTGTCCACCCGGATGGCAGTCGAAGCCGCTATGGCATTCGTCGATGTCGTCCGCGCAAAGGAACTGAGCCGGCTGCGCATCTGTGCCGCCGACGACTGCGTCAGCGTTGTCGTCGATCTGTCGAAGAACAGGTCGAAACGCTTCTGCGACGGCGGCTGCGGCAATCGCACGGCAGTGGCTGCATACCGCGCACGCAAGGCAAAGGACTCATCGCCACGACCAGCTGGGGTGTGATCGCCCCAGCTGGAGAATCCGTCACGATCCGCGTGCCATGTTCGAATACCCGAGTCGACCGGCGACCCCTTCTCGGACAGGTCCGTTGGTCGAACCTTGACCGACACGTCCAAACAACTTCGAACTGGACGAGGTCGGCGACATGCTGGCCGTCCCGTTCTGGGATCGGCACCGACCATCTCCACGGTCAGTGTCGGGGCCGCACCTAGACTGTTCGCGACCGGGTGCCGGCGTGGGAGAAGCGATGGCGTGCTCGTGGGATGACCTTGCAGCGCTGAGCCTGGCCCGGCAGTTCCCGAAGGTGGCGGGACGATGCGCGGCCGCTGTGGCGCAGACCGTGGCTCGGATCGGGCCGATTCAGGCACAAACGGCACGGTCGCCGTTTCTCGGGCTGGCCGCGCGGATCCCTGGGGTCCGGCTCGACGACATCTGCGCGGCGTACGACGAGTTGCTGATCGTGCGTGGCAGCAACATCCGCGGGACGGTGCACACCTGCACGCCGCAGGACCACGCCCTGCTGGAGGCGGTCACCCGGATCGGTCAACGCGCCCTGTGGGCGCGGATGCTCAAGCTGAAGGCCACCACGCTGGAGGAGGTGTGGGAAGGCATCGAGGAGTATGCCCGCGATGACTGGCGTACCCCACAGGAGCTGCATGTGCATCTGCGCCGGTAGCTGCAGCGCCACGACCGGACGGCCTTGGCGGCCATCGACACCACGGCCGGCCGCTACCTCGGATTCGGGCACGGGGGGCTGCTGCGCAAACCGGTCAAGGGCGGCTGGCAGACACAGGGCGCGCCGGTATATCGCACCGCCTCGGCCCTGCTCGGCGACCGCAGTGCCGTCCTTGCCGACACCGACGGCGCCCTGGATGCGATAGTGCGCCGACACCTGTCCGCCTACGGCCCCGCCAGCCGCCACGACATCGCCTGGTGGTCTGGACTTGGGCTACGCGTGGTCGACGCCGCCCTGGCTCGCCTCGCGGGGCAGACGACTGGGCAGCAGGGCCCGGACGGGCGTATCTACCACGACCTACTCGACGTTCCCGCGGCGGCCGACCCGCCGGATCTTCGGCTGCTTCCGGAGTTCGACGCGCTGCTGTGTGGCTATGACCCAAAGGCTCGCGACCGGTTCGTCTCCCCGAAGCACCACCGGCGGTTGTGGTCCCAAGACAACGGGGCGCTACTGGCGCCGATGCTGTACGAGGGTCGCCTCAGCGGCTACTGGCGGCTGGCCGGCGCGGGATCCAGGCGATCCTGCGAGGTGGCCTGGTCCGCGGGCACCCGCCGGCCGAGGAAGTCCGACTTCGACGGCCCGGTGGCGGCCCTCGAGGCGGCATACGGTGTCACGGTGACGGGCGTGTCGATCACCCGGGACCCGTGAGCGCACCCTCTGCCCGCCGCCACGAGATTACTGCGGGAACCACGCGGCCGGGCGCGGATGTGTCCCAGGACCGGAACGTCATACGAGAACGTCGCAGGTCAAGGCGTTACCGCCAGAGGTAGTCTCCGTAAGCATCCCGCCCGGACAGGATTCCCGCTCGCGCGCGTCTTACGGCACACCGCAAGTCAGCCTGCTGGGCGCTTCGTCGACTGGATGGTCCAACGACAAACTTGC
>JADGOU010000329.1 GCA_017882835.1 Frankiaceae bacterium
ACTCGTTGGCGACGTCCCGGCCGATGTGACAGCGCCAGACAACGTGCGCGCCGGTCTCCTTGGCCATCTCCACCATGCCCGCGGTCTGCGGGTCGTGCAAGATCACGATGTCGCCGGGGGACACCAACTGGTGCAGGCGCTCGCGGTTGACCCCGACCACCGACTCGTATCGCCGGCGCTCGGCATCACCCAGCGGACCGCCGTCCCCGGGTGAGCCGTGGACGCAGTTGTGGATCCGCTTCGTGATGGCGAAGAACTCCGGCTCGCCGTCAATCACCAGCCAGCGGGTGTCGAGCCCCAACCCCATCGCGGTCGCGACGAGCCCGCGCAGCATCTCGGCAACGCCGCCGCCGGTCTCGGTGGAGTTGATGTTCCAGATGGTGCGACCGAGAAAGCGCTCTCGGGTGGTATCTGCCAACTGGGAGAATCGGGAGAACCGGTCGCCGCCGATGATGGCTTCAAACCGGTCGGCAATGGTGGGGGTGACCTTGGCTTCACGCATGCTGCGCATACTGTCGCAACGGTGGCGCGCTTACGAGTCCTTGAGCGTTTCGGGCGGCAATTGGGGCCTTTAGCCCGGCCGGCTCAGCCTTCCGGCCCTCTGGTGGCGCCGGCCGCCCGCCCAGTCCGGTGTTCCCGCCGGGCCTTGAGAACCTCCAGCAGCACCGGGATCAGCGACACCGCGATGATCACGAACACCGCCGGCAGTAGGTAGCGGTCGATGCTGGGGACCGCCGAGCCCAGCCAGTAGCCGAGCAGCGTCACGCCGACCGACCACAGCAGTCCGCCCAGAACGTTCCACACCAGAAACTGTCGTGGGGGCATCCGCAGCACCCCGGCGACCGGGTTGAGGAACGTGCGCACGATCGGCACGAACCGAGCCAACATGACCGCCTTGGCCGGCCCGAAGCGGTTGAAGTAGTGCTCGGCCCGGTCGACGTACTCCTGCTGGAAGAAGCGCGAGTCGGGGCGGTCGAACAGCCGGGGGCCGGCCTGCCGGCCGATGTAGAAGCCGCACTGCGCCCCGGCGATGGCGGCCACCGGCGCGGCCACGAGCACCAGCGCCAGGGACAGGTGGACCGGGTTGTCGGCCTTCGTGGCGGCGAAGACCCCCGCGGTGAACAGCAGCGAGTCACCGGGCAGGAAGAAGCCCAGCAACAGCCCGGTCTCGGCGAAGATGATCAGCAGGATGCCGAGCAGCCCAAACGTCTCCACCAGGGACCGGGCGTCGAGCCAGTTGACCGCGAGGACCGCGTCGGCAAGGTGCACTCTGCCAGGCTACAGAGCGCCCCTCGACGGTGACCTTGGAGCATCTGGTGAGCATGCTGTGACCGAACGATTGGTCGTGGTCGGTGGGGACGCGGCCGGCATGAGCGCGGCCTCGCCGGCGCGCCGCCGGCGCGGCCCGGACGACCTGGAGATCGTCGCTTTCGAGCGGGGATCGACCACGTCGTACTCCGCCTGCGGCATCCCGTACTGGATCGGCGACGTCGTCAGCGACCGCAACCGACTGATCAGCCGGCACCCGGCGACGTTCCGGCACTCCTTCGCCATCGACGTCCGGATTCGTACCGAGGTCGAGGAGATCGACCTCGACCGCCGGGAGGTCCGGGCGCGCGACCTGGAGACCGGCAGCACGTAAGCCGTCGGGTTCGACGCGCTGCTCGTCGGGACCGGCTACATCGGCATCGAGCTGGCCGAGGCGCTGACCGTCCGCGGCCTGGACGTGATGCTGGTCGAGATGGCGCCGGAGCCGATGTCGACGCTGGACCCGGACATGGGGGCGATGGTCCGCACGGCCATGAACGGCTTGGGCATTACCATTCACTCCGGTGAGCGGGTCGAGGCGATCGGGACCGGCCACGGGAAGACCGCGGCCGCCGTGGTCACCGACCTGCGGATGCGTACCCCGATCGAGGGTGTCTGGGATCAACCTCGGCGGCGGCTACGCGACCTTCCCCGGCGTGGTCGGTACGGCGGTGAGCAAGGTCTGCAGCCTCGAGATCGCCCGTACCGGGCTGAAGGAGTCCGAGTACGTCCGGGCCGGGTTTGCGCACGTCACTGCGACGGTGAAGGCCACCACCCGGGCCGGCTATTTCCCCGGGGCGACGACGATCACCACCAAGCTGATCGCGGAGAAGTGCTCCGGGCGGCTGCTCGGCGGGCAGATCGTCGGCGAGGAGGGTGCGGCCAAGCGGATCGACGCCATTGCCACCGCACTGTGGAACGAGATGACCGTGGAGAACATGGTCAACCTCGACCTGTCCTACGCGCCGCCGTTTGCCCCGGTGTGGGAGCCGGTGTTGATCGCCGCGCGCAAGGCCTGGGACGCGGTCGAGGCGGACATCGCCGCGCACGTCGCGCCGACCTCCCGCTGAGCTCGAGCGGGACCTCCGCCTCCACCGTGGCGGCATCAAACCGGGCATACTCGCATGCGTTGCCACCGCCCGCCCCGTGTAGGAGAAGATCCAGGATGCCCATCGCCACGCCGGACGTGTACGCCGAGATGCTGACCCGGGCGAAGGACAACGCCTTCGCCTATCCCGGCATCAACGTCACGTCCTCGCAGACGCTGAACGCCGCGCTTCGCGGTTTCGCCGAAGCAGAGTCCGACGGCATCGTGCAGGTTTCGACCGGCGGCGCGGAGTTCCTCTCCGGCACCACCGTCAAGGACATGGTACTCGGCGCCGGAGCGCTCGCCGAGTACGCCCACCACGCGGCCAAGGCGTTCCCGATCCAGATCGCGCTGCACACCGACCACTGCCCGAAGAACAAGCTCGACGGCTACATGCGGCCGCTGATCGCGCTGTCCCAGGAGCGGGTCAACGAGGGTCGGGAGCCGCTGTTCCAGAGCCACATGTGGGACGGGTCCGCCGTACCGCTGGAGGAGAACCTGCAGATCGCCGAGGAGCTGCTGGCGGCCTGCAACAAGGCGAAGATCATCATGGAGATGGAGATCGGCGTCGTCGGTGGCGAGGAGGACGGCGTCGTCGGTGAGATCAACGAGAAGCTCTACACCACGCCCGAGGATGCGCTGCGCACGGCCGAGATGCTCGGCACCGGGGAGAAGGGCCGCTACATGCTGGCCGCCACCTTCGGCAACGTGCACGGCGTGTACAAGCCCGGCAACGTCAAGCTGCGCCCGTCGATCCTGAAGGAGATCCAGGACGCGGTCGGCGCCAAGGTCGGCCGGGACCGGCCGTTCGAGCTGGTGTTTCACGGCGGCAGTGGCTCGCTGCTCGAGGAGATCCGGGAGACACTGGACTACGGCGTGGTGAAGATGAACGTCGACACCGACACGCAGTACGCCTACACCCGCCCGGTCGCCGACCATATGCTCCGCAACTACGACGCCGTACTGAAGGTCGACGGCGAGGTCGGAAACAAGAAGTTCTACGACCCGCGCTCGTGGGGCAAGGCGGCCGAGACCGGCATGGCCAACCGGGTAGTCGTCGCCTGCGAGGACCTGCGCTCGGCCGGCAACAAGATGAGCTGACCCGCTTCCTGCCCGACCGCTGACGGCCGTTCCCATCCGGGGAGCGGCCGTCCGCATTTGGTTCTGCGGAGCGAGTGTCGTAGGGTGGCCGAAGTTCGCCAGAAGGCGAGCTTCCGCTCGCGCCGGCAACGCCTAATCCTGCCTCCGGCGGCGGGCAACCGTTCTCAAACAGCAATGGCAGGAGCGGGGGACCCATAGGTCCCACCGGCCTCGTCGATCAAACGTCCACTGAAGTGGGTCACCGACGACTGGCCTGGGGTGAAGCCGCGTACGCCGCGGCCGGGCGAACGATCCCAGCCCGAACCCGACAGCTCACCCCGTAGGCGTTGGGAGGGATTCGT
>JADGOU010000330.1 GCA_017882835.1 Frankiaceae bacterium
GCCCCCGGCACCGCGATGGCCCCCGGCACCGCGATGGCCCCCGGCACCGCGATGGCCCCCGGCACCGCGATGGCCCCCGGCACCGCGATGGCCCCCGGCGTCGCCGGCGATGATCACTCGGACGGTGCTGTTCGGCGCGAGGACATCGTCGCGGTCGGGTAGGCGCGGGATGCCGCTACGATCAGCCAACGAGAAGAGCGGGAGGCGCGGTGCCCACGTGGCTGCTGCTTGGTGCCGCACTCATCGGCGGTGTCGTCCTCGGTTGGTCGGCGGGTCTGCTTCGAGTGCCGAAGCCCGTACCGGGCACTGCCGCGGGGGCAGCAGCGGCGATTGACCCCAGTCGGCCGGTTGAGAGCCAGGCGCCGGCCGAGGTGGATGACGCTCCAGGTGCGCTCGGTCGGCGTGTGACCGGCTCGGAGGACTAGTGGCCCGGCGCTTGGTCAACCTGACGCTCGACAACTTGGGAGATCTCCCGCCGCGCTGTCGCCGGTGCGCCTTCTGGGAGTTGGACCCGTTCGGACGGGACCGGGCCGAGCGGGGCGGTGACACTGAGCTGGAGAAAGAGGCGTGGGTCTCGGCCACCCTGCTGGACTGGGGTAGCTGCGGCAAGCTCGCCTATGTCGACGGCGTACCAGCCGGCTACATCATGTGCGCACCGCCGATGTACGTGCCCCGCTCGTTCGCCTTTCCCACCAGTCCGGTCAGCCCGGACGCGGCGGTGCTGATGACGTTGCACGTGTTGCCCGAGTTCACCGGAGGTGGGCTTGGCCGAACGTTGGTGCAGGCGATCGCCAAAGACCTGACCAGGCGTGGCGTCCGGGCGGTCGAGGCCTTCGGCGAGGCCAGCTGGACAGCGCCGCACTGCGTGGTGCCAGCCGGGCACCTGCTGTCGGTGGGGTTCAAGACCATCCGCCCGCATCCCCGCTGGCCTCGGCTTCGGCTGGAGCTCAAGTCGACCGTCTCCTGGCGGGAAGACGTCGAGGTCGCGTTAGAACGCCTGCTTGGGTCCATGAGCCCGGAACCGGTCTTCCGTCCGGTCTAAAAAGGGACGTCGGCGCCTCAGCCGGGGGCTAACGCCGGCAGCCGAAGTACGCCGGTGGGCTGGTCCAACTCCGGCGGCAGGTACAGCCGCTGGACTGCAGCCAGGACTGCTTCGGCGACGGTGTCTCGGAACTCCGCCGCCGCGAGTCGGGCGGCATCGCCCGGGTTGGTGACATAGCCGAGCTCCAGCCGAACGGTCGGCATCCTGGTCCGACGGAGCAGCTCCCAGGACGTGCCGTGGGTGCCGCAGTCAAGGAGGTCCGTGCGGGCGACGACCTCGCGCTGCACCAACCCGGCCAACCTCTCACCCACGGTAGATGTCGCCCCGCCGGGGCGGTACGTGCCGTAGTAGTAGGTGGCGACCCCGTGGCAGCGGGGCGACGGACTGGCGTCGCAGTGGAGGGAAAGGACCAAGTCGGCGTCAGCGTTGTTGGCGAAGTCGGCCCGCTGGGCGTCGGTCATGGCCGTCGTTGGTCCACGCGTCAGGTACGCCGTCACTCCGACTGCCACGAGCCGTCCTTCCACTCGAGCGGCCAGGTCGGCCACGACGGCGCTCTCCTCGAGCCCGCCGGCCACCGCCCCTCGGTCCGCGCCGCCATGTCCTGGGTCGACCACAACAGTCTTGCCAATCAGCGCCGGCCCAGATCTTGCCAGCGCCTCGTCCTCGCGGAGCAGATGCGGACGGCCACCGACCACCTTGCGGCCGAGCTGCCGCAGCGCCCGAAGCGTGGCCGGCCCGCAGGTGCCGTCCGGGACCAGACCGTAGTTGCGCTGGAGCTCCCGCAGCGCGGTCGCGGTCTGGGCACCGAAGATTCCATCGCAGCGACCGGCGTCGAATCCCAGCTCGAGCAGGCGCTCTTGCAGGGCAGCGACGTCGTCGCCCACGAAGGGACGCGCTACCCGATAGCTCAGTACTCGGTCGCCGAGCCGCCAGCGCGCCTCCTCTAGCGCCCGGAACGTCTCCGGCCCCACGATGCCGTCGACGGAAAGCCCGCGGCGCTGCTGAAACGCCCGAACGGCTCGGTCGCAGGCGTCGTCGAAGACAGCGTTGCCGAAGGCGGTGGTCGCGTCGGCGTCCGGCAGCAAGGCCAGGGTGGCCAAAGCCGCACGAACCTGGGCCACGGCTGGACCACGATGGCCCCGGCGGTACAGCTGCATTGCGGTCGAGATCCTCCTCGGAGGCGCGAGCCGGCAAGCGGAACAGCTGAACTGATAGATCTACTGCCTCGCGGCCAGTCGGCGGAGCTACAGGAAGGCCTTGAGGTCCTTGAGGATTGCCGCCTTCGGCTTCGCGCCGACAATGTTCTTGACCACCTGACCGCCGGAGAAAACCGACATTGTCGGAATCGACATGATCCGGTAGGCCCGGGCGGTCTCGGGGTTCTCGTCGATGTTCAGCTTGGCTACGGTGATCTTGTCAGCGTGCTCGGCAGCTATCTCCTCCAAAACCGGCGCCACCATCTTGCACGGTCCGCACCACTCGGCCCAAAAATCCACCAGCACGGGCTTGGTGCTGCGCAGCACGTCGGCGCCGAACGTCGAGTCGCTTACTGTCTTGGTATTGGCACCCACGGTTGCTCCTAGCAGACGATGACAGGACGATTGAACTCTCAGGCCGGATGTGCGACCGGTGCCGATTCGTTCACCCGTGCTGGGACGGCTCCGATACTTCATGGGCAGCCAACCAACGCTCCGCGTCGAGCGCTGCGGCACACCCCGTGCCGGCGGCAGTGATCGCTTGTCGGTAGGTGTGGTCGACCACATCACCACAGGCGAACACGCCGGTCACACTGGTCCGGGTGGACGGCGCCGCCACCACGACGTACCCCTCCGGGTCGATCTCGAGCTGGTCGGCGACGAGCTGGCTGCGCGGGTCGTGGCCGATGGCGAGGAACACCCCGGTGACGGGCAGCCGGGACGTCTCCCCGGTGCGCAGGTTGCGAACCTGCAGCCCGGTTACCGTGTCCTCTCCGAGGACGTCGAGCACCTCGGTGTCCCAAAGAAAGCGGATTTTGTCGTTCTGGAACGCCCGCTCTTGCATGATCTTACTAGCCCGCAGTCTATCCCGGCGGTGGACAATGGTGACGGACCGGGCAAAACGGGTGAGAAAGGTCGCCTCCTCCATCGCCGAGTCTCCGCCGCCCACGACGACGATGTCCTGGTCGCGGAAGAAGAAGCCGTCGCAGGTCGCGCAGGAGGACACCCCGTGGCCGAGCAGCCGGGTCTCGTTGGCCAGCCCCAAGGCACGCCACTTCGAGCCTGTGGCCAAGACCACTGTCCGGGTGCGGTACGAGTCCTCGCCGACCCGCACGACCTTAGGATCGCTAATGAGGTCCACCGCTGTTACGTCGTCGGTCACCAGCTCCGCGCCGAAGCGCTCGGCCTGCTTGCGCATGGCGTCCATCAGATCCGGACCCATGACTCCGTCCGAGAACCCGGGGAAGTTCTCCACGTCCGTCGTGGTCATCAGCGCGCCGCCGGCATCGATGGCTCCCTCGAAGACCAGCGGCCGCAGGTTGGCGCGGGCGGTGTAGATGGCGGCGGTGTAACCGGCCGGCCCGGACCCGATGATGACGACGTCCCGGACCGCCGACGGGCTCGGTTCGAGCTCGGTCATGCTGCTCACCGACCGGTCCTTCCTGAAAGCTGAGCGAGCGCCGTACGGCGGTTGACTGCCAGCCGCGCGCTGGCCACACCGCCGTCAACCGATCCTACGAGGGACGGATTCCCACGCCGCGGCGACGCGCAGAGGTAACCCGTGGGCGTCCCCCGGCGCTGT
>JADGOU010000331.1 GCA_017882835.1 Frankiaceae bacterium
AGCCGCTGCAGCGGCGCGCGGTCGTGGTCGTAGCTGAGCGCAGCCGCCGCCTCCGCCGGCGAGAGCCATTGCATCTGGTCCACCTCGGCGCACGGCGCGAACCGACCGCTCTGCGCCCGCATCGCCCAGTAGCGCACCACCTTCGTGGCAACCGCGCCGTCAACGGTGACGGGATAGCGCAATTCGCCGAGTGGCCGCCCGGCCATCGCCGTGATCCCGGTCTCCTCGGCGACCTCGCGCACACCGCCGACAATGGGCTGCTCCGCCGGCAACAGCTTGCCCTTGGGCAGCGACCAGTCGTCGTACTTCGGGCGGTGCACCAGCGCAACCTCGATGCTCGCTGCTGCACTGCCCGCCGTGTCCGGTGCGGCTGAACCGCCCGACTCCAGCGCTGCGTCCGCGTCCCGCCACAACACCCCGCCCGCGGCCGGTACCACCCGCCACCTGTCCCGGTCAGCCATCCGTGGCCCGCTCGGTGGTTCGAGTCATCAACAGGCGCTGATAGTCCGCGAGCGTCGTGCCCTCGCCGGTCCGCTGCATCCAGCAGCCGTCGTGGTCCAGCTCCCATGCGACGACCTCGGCGGACATCGCCAGGTTCAGGAAGTTCTGCAGCTGGGTCCGGACACTCGCGTCCTTGACCTGCACCAGGGTCTCCACCCGGCGGTCGAGGTTGCGGTGCATCAGGTCGGCACTGCCCAACCACATCTCCGGCGATCCGTCGCCGTCGAACCACAGCACCCGGGAGTGCTCCAAGAATCGGCCGACGATCGAGCGAACCCGGATGGACTCCGACAGGCCCGGGACTCCAGGCCGCAGGGTGCAGATGCCGCGGATCAGCAGGTCCACCGGGACTCCGGCGCGCGATGCCCGGTACAGGGCGTCGATGACCGCCTCGTCGACGAGGCTGTTCAGCTTGAACATGATCCGCGCGGGGGTCCCGGCGGTGGCATGCTCGATCTCCCGCTCGATCCGCTCCACGATGCCGGCGCGGATGCCGTGCGGGGCTACCAACAACGTGCGGTACGTCGTCTGTCGGGAGTAGCCGGTCAGGGCGTTGAACAGGTCGGTCAGGTCCGCACCGACCTCGGGGTCGGCCGTCAACAACCCCAGGTCCTCGTACAGCCGGGCCGTCTTGGGGTTGTAGTTGCCCGTTCCGAGGTGGGCGTATCGGCGCAGCCGACCACCTTCCCGCCGTACGACGAGAGCGGTCTTGCAGTGCGTCTTCAGCCCGACCAGGCCGTAGACCACATGACAGCCGGCACGCTCCAGTACCCGCGCCCAGGCGATGTTCGCCTGCTCGTCGAAGCGAGCTTTGATCTCGACCAGGACGACGACCTGCTTGCCGGCCTCGGCAGCGTCGATCAGCGCGTCCACCACCGGCGAGTCGCCCGAGGTGCGGTAGAGCGTCTGCTTGATGGCCAGCACGTGCGGGTCGGCGGCGGCCTGCTCGATGAAGCGCTGGGTACTGGTGGCAAAGGAGTCGTAGGGGTGGTGCACCAACACGTCGCCATCCCGCAGGGCGGCGAACATGTCCGTCGGCGCTTCCCCTTCCACAAACCGCGGATGGGTCGCGGGGACGAACGGCTCGTCCTTGAGGTCGGGTCGATCCAGCGCATAGAGCGCCCACAGGGTCGACAGGTCGAGCATCCCCGGGACGCGCTGTACGTCGGCGTCCCCGACCTCGAGCTCGCGCATCAGCAGCTCGAGCACCAGGGGCGTCATCGTCTTGGCGACTTCGAGCCGGACCGCCGGACCGAACCGGCGGCGGGCCAGCTCTCGTTCCAGCGCTTGGAGCAGGTCCTCGTCGCGGTCCTCCTCGACCTCGACGTCGGCGTTGCGGGTCACCCGGAAGAAATGGTGCTCGCGGACCTCCATGCCGGGGAAGAGCTGGGGCAGGTGAGCGCCGATGATCTGCTCCAGCGGCACGAACACGTCCCCGTCCAGGTGCATGAACCGCGGCACGTTGTTCGGAACCTTGATCCGGGCAAAGTGCTCGACCACCGACCCGGGCGCGCGGACGACCACCGCCAGGTTGAGCGAGAGTCCGCTGATGTAGGGAAAGGGGTGCGCCGGGTCGACCGCCAGCGGCGTGAGCACCGGGAACACCTGGTCGCGGAAGTAGCCGTGCAGGTGTGCCTGCTGCGCGTCGGTCAGCTCGTCCCACAACTGGATCCGGGCGCCGGCGGCCGCCAGCGCCGGCTCCACTTCGTCGATCCAGCAGCGGCCGTGCTTCTCCACCAGGTCCCGGGTCTTGCCGGAGATCATCGCCAGCGTCTCCCGGGGCGTCATCCCGTCGGCGGAGCGGACCGACAGACCCGTGCTCTGCCGGCGCTTGAGCCCGGCCACCCGCACCATGAAGAACTCGTCGAGATTGCTGGCGAAGATGGCGAGGAACTTCAGCCGCTCCAGCAACGGGGCCGCGCGGTCCTGGGCCAGCGCCAGCACGCGGGTGTTGAAGTCCAACCAGGAGATCTCGCGGTTGAGGAAGCGGTCGTCCGGCATCGCCGTACCGATGTGCCGCGGGCGGGGCGGGGGGACGCGGACATCTGGCTCGGTCGGTTCGACTTCGACGCTCATGCCCATGACTCCCGCCTGCCGCCTGTGCTCATGCTGTCAGGGTCATGAGAGTCACCGGGGTGATCACGCTGTCCGGGTCGCTGTCCGGGCCGCTGTCGGTCGCTGTCGGCCGTCTCCAGCCGGACCCGCTGGCCGATCCGGAACCGGCGCAGCCCGGAGGCCACGAACGTCGCCGGACCGAACGAGACGTCCCGGCCGTCGTCGAACAGCACCCGGCCGGCTCCGGCGGCGGCCGCGAACTCGCACACGGTGCCCTGCACGCAGCGAGGCTACGACGCCAGCGCGCCCAGCACCGCAGCGACGTGCCGGCCCAGCCCCAGCGCGCGGGCGGCGATGAGATCCGCCGGCGTGTCGACGTCGCGGCGCAGTGTCGCCAGGGCGGCACTGTCGCCGGCGAACGGGCCGGTCAGCAGGTCGACCGCGCCGGTGGCCAGGTGTCGGGCACGGGAGCGCTCGCCGTAGCGGGGCCGCAGGGCGGTCCCCACCGCGGCCGTCAGCAGCGTCGTCCCGTCGCCGGCGACATCGGGGACGAGAGCCCGCGGGTAGGCAGCCGCGGCGGCCAGCGCGGCCGCCAGCTCGGCCGGCCGCAGGGCTGGCAGATCGGCCGAGATCGCCGCCACGCCGCAGCCCGGCTGTACCGCCAGGGCGCGTCCGGCGCCGAAGGCCAACGCCTGGTTGAGTCCCGCACCCGGCTGGTCGGCGACCACGACAGCGCCGAGCCGGCGGAGAGCCGCCGCGGCGCGCGGCTCGTTGGTCACCACCACGACCAGGCGAACGCCCGTCGCGATCGCCGCGGCCACCGTGTCTGCGGCCATCGCCACCACCAGCGCGGCATGCTGGTCGGCGGGTACGGCGGTCCGCAGCCGCGACTTGGCGATCGTCAGCCGCTTGACCGGTACGACGATCGACCAGCCCTCCGGGGACTTCAGCGCGGCGGTCACCGCCCGCATCCTCGCAGAGCGGGCGACCGCTCGACGACGGCTGCCTCGGTGAAGCACGTCAGATCAGATCAGATGCCCGCGTAGTGGTTCGTTGACTCGTGGGCGGATGCGCGCGACCGGGTGGTCCGAAGCGATGAGCTCGGGGGCCTTGCCGGGTGGTCAGCGTGAGCAGCTACCGGAGATCGTGGCCAGGGCGCAGGTTGCCTGAAGCGGCACTAGAAACGCCCGAACCGGCCATGCGCCAAAGTTGTGCGACGGTTCGAGCC
>JADGOU010000332.1 GCA_017882835.1 Frankiaceae bacterium
TCGCCATCTCCAGCGCGTCGATGACCAGGTCGGTTCGCATGTGCTCGGCCATCGCGTAGCCGATGCAGGCCTTGGTGTAGCAGTCGATAACGGTGGCCATTATGTGGAATCAGGCGCTTGTCAAGTCTCATCTGGAATCACTGTGCGTGACCTGCACGAGCGGGAGCAGGGTCACTGTCGGCGGGGCGCCGAGCTCGTGTGGGGTGGGTCCGGCGGGGGTGGGGACGTCGGCGAGTCGGGCGAGCAGGGCGTCCACGGCGGTGTGCCCGTCGTCGACTGCGGCGCGTTCGTCGTCGGTGAGCGGGATGGAGGCGAGCATGCGCTGCAGGTTGTCCTTGGCTTCCAGCAGCTGGGCCTTGGTGGTGCCCTTGGGGGTGTAGAAGTCGCAGCGGGCGCAGGCCATCCGGTGCGGGCACTGCTCGAAGAAGGTGTAGCTGCACCAGCCGTGCCCCAGGTCGTAGTGCTGCCAGGGGTGCCCGGCGGCGGCCGCGCCGGCGGTGACGGCGTCGCGGTCGACGAGGACCTCGATGGTGCGGATGTTGCGGGCGAAGTAACCCGCCTCGGTGTAGGCCTTGGACAGGGTGTTCGGGCTGATCTTCGCGTAGTGCTGGGTGGTGCTCGGGGTTCGATGTCCCAGCCAGGCTTGCAGCTCGAACAGCGTCATCGGCTCCTTGGCGTTGTAGAGCTGGCTGGCGATGGTCGAGCGGGCCCGGTGGCTGGTGATGCTGCCGCGCACGTCGGTGGTCGGGACGCCCGCCTTCGCGCACAGCGTGGGGATGATCGTGCGGTTGATGTAGTTCTTCGCGACGGGCTGGGCGCGGACGGCGAACAGGATGTTGACGTGCTCGGTGGTCTTGCGGTCCAGCGTCGGGGGTTGCTCGGGACGAGACGTTTGCCAGGCTTCGAGGGCCTGCCCGAGCAACGGGTCGACCGGTTTGGTGAAGGCGGTGCCGGTCTTGTGCACGGGCACGTCGAGCAGGCAGACGGCATCGTCGGCGAGGACGTCGCGCGCGTCGCCGGGGATCGCGACGCCGTCGTGCTGCCAGCGCACGCAGCCCAGCCGCAACCGGGAAACCTCGTCGCTGCGCAGACCGCTGAACAGCCAGGTCAGGGTGACGGCCCGGATCAGCTCCATCGGGTAGTAGGTGTCGGCCGAGTTGCCGGGCAGATCTTCCGGTGCCAGGTTCAGCCCGGCCCACAGCAGTTTCGCCCAGACCTCGTCGGCGATTACCCGCGGATCGGTGCCGATCAGGGCCGCCACGCTGCGGGGGACGGCGAGCGCGCGGACGGGATCGAAGCGGCGCGGGAACCACTCCCACTCCTGGCAGTCGCGGAAGAAGGTCCGGCTCGCCGTCAGCACATGCGCCTTGGTGCGCGGCGAGATCGGGCGGCCGCCGCGGCCGCCGAGCGCATCGCGGCGCTGGACGTAATCGCCGACCCGCATGCGGTCCACGGCAGCGACCCAGGCGGCACAGGTCTGCCGGGTCCACTGGGCCGGCTCGGTGATCTCGGGATGTTCGGTGGCCAGCCACCGCCCGGCCTTGGCCATCAGGGTGCGGATGGTGGCGCGGACCTTGGGCGTGAGCGTCGAGGTGTCGTACCACCGCTGGACCCAGCCGATCCAGGACGGATCGGCGCCCTCGATCACCGGCACGGCGTTGGCGCCGGTGCGCACCGGTGGGTCGCAGTGCCGCAGTGCGGCCACCGCCCGTTGCAGGGCGAAGAGCATCGCGCCGTGGTGCTCGGCGTTCGCCGGGTGCGCCCGCAGCTGCCGGAACGCCTCGGTGGTCAGGTCCTCCAGCCGCGGGCTGCGGTTGATCAACAGCGCCTGGGCGAACATCCCGCGCCACCGGTGCTGCGCGGTCAGGACGCCGCGATAGCCCCACCCGTCGAGAATCTCGCCGGCTCGCCGCATCGAGTCCTCGACGAGGTCGGCGCCGAAAACGAGCTGCGCCAGATGGAGCCGATTGAACGTGCCCAGCTGCTGCGCGTCGGTGAAGCCACCGAGCAGATAGCCGAGCGCGACGAGGAAGGGCCGCACCGTGATCTCGGTCGGCAGTGTCCTCGCGGCCAGGAACTCCTCGGCGCTCGGGCAGCACAGCGTCGCCCAGTCCGGAGCCGTCCAGCCCCAGTAGGCCCGACCCGTTTCGGCGCAGTGCTGCAGGACCAGACCCGCCGCGTGCGCGCCGGCTCGCCGATACCGTGCGGTGGGTGCGTGATGCAGCACCGCCCGGGCCTCGTCCAGCGGGGCGACCAGCCGGGTGAGGGCGTCCCACCGCGGCGTGCGTTGGTCAGCGCCCCGCGCGCGGCTGCGACGCAGATAGGCCGGCCCGAGCTCGAGCAGCGCCCGCAGCTCCGCGGCGGTGAGTTGCCCCTGCCGGTCGTAGGCGTCCAGGTCCAGTGGGAACGACCACGCCCGCCGCTCGGGCAGCGGGCCATCGCCAACGACCCGAGCTGCGCGGGCGTTCATGTCCGGTCCCCGGTGGCCGCCCCGGTCCCGGCCGCGGTGAGCTGGCTGACCCGGTGCGCATGGATCTGCGCCATCGAGCGGTTCAGCTTGGCCGCCAGATCCCGCCCCGACAGGTGGATGTAGCGCATTGTCGAATCGGTCGACCGATGCCCGGCGAAGGTCGCGATCGCGTGCAGCTCCCAGCCCATCCGGGCCAGGTCGGTCAGGCACAGGTGCCGGGTGGTGTGGGTGGAAAACCGGGGAACCTCGGCGGCCAGCGCGACCCGGTGCACTACCTTCGACCACGTCCACAAGGTCAGTGGCTCGCCGCGGTTGCGCCGGGACTCCGACAAGAACAGCGGTCCTCGGTCCCGGCTGAGCGTGGCGCGGTGGCGCAGGTACTCCGCAAGCAAGACACCGGTGGACGCCGAGTAGGGAACCACCCGCTCCCGCCGGGTCTTGGTCGTCTCCGCCCGGACCCGCAGGGTGCGGTGCGCCGGATCGAGGTCGTCGGTGCGCAGCGAGCACAGCTCCTCGCGGCGCAGCGCCGCGTCGTAGGCCAGCGCGAGCATCACCCGGTTGCGGACCGGTTCGGCCCGGAACCCCGCGAGCACCCCGAGCCACTCGCTCTCGCCGGGGATCCACGGCAGCTTGACCATCCGCGCGACCAGCGGCCGGGGCTGGCCGCCGAAGTGCCGGCCCGGCGTGTAGCGGCCGCGTCCGACCGGGTTGGACTCCCGCAGACCTTCCTCGATGAGGAAGTCATAGAACAGTCGCACCGACACCAGCCGCTGCTGCAACGTCGCGTTCGACAGACCCGCACCGGAGTCCATCGCCACCACGTTGCCGCCCCGCCGGTTGGGGCGAGTCGTCAGCTCCCGTACGAACAAGGCGACCTGGGAGCGGCGGGCGGTCAGGGGATCGACCCCGTCGCGCTCACAGACCAGCAGGTACTCGGCCAGCCCCCGGGCATACGCGTCGATCGTTCGTGGCGCCCGCCCCAGGTTGGTCCAGATATCCAGCCACTCCGCCGCTCGCTCGTGCCGACCAAGGACCGGCCACTTCTCCGCCAACCTCGTCACGACCAACAGGACCTCTCAGCTCGTGGGGACGATGACGGTCGGTGATGGTCCAACCCGCCATCTGATTCCACGTAACTATTAAGAACAGCCAGCCCTGCCAGGTGGGGATGTAGGTGATGTCCCCGACCAGCTTCACCCCCGGCCGATCGGCGGTGAAGTCGCGGCACAGCAGGTCTGGGACCGTCGCGGCGTCGCCGGCGACGGTCGTGGTCGGCCGCCACGGCCGCGGCTGGCAGGGCCGCAGGTCC
>JADGOU010000042.1 GCA_017882835.1 Frankiaceae bacterium
GTCCGCCTGCGTTAGTCTTCGGCCCGCACCGCCAGCCGTCGACGCGCCGGACGCCCTGTGACCGGAACGCCGAACGACGCCAGTATCTGGAGAGGCATGAGGTTGAGTCCGAACCGCTCTACCGGCTCCCCCCGAACACACGTCCGTCGGCCGGCCGGACGCCTTCGCGTGGCCTTGATGGGCGTAGTGATGGCGGCTGCGGTCACGGGCTGTGACGTCAAGCGATCCTTCTCGATGGGGCTACCCCGGCCCGCAACCCTGCAGGGCAAGAGCGCCGAGGAGCTCTGGGTCGGCTCGGTGATCGCCGCCCTCACCGTCGGCGTCGTCGTCTGGGGGCTCATCTTGTGGGCCGCCTTCGCCTACCGGCGACGTAATGACGAGATGCCGCGCCAGGTGCGCTACAACGTGCCGATCGAAGTTCTGTACACGGTTCTGCCGTTCGTCATCGTCGCTGTGCTCTTCTACTACACGGTCATGAAGGAGAACTACATCGACAAGCTGTCCGCCAACCCGGACGTCAAGGTCGGCGTCGTCGGTTTCCAGTGGAACTGGCAGTTCAACTACGTGGGGGAGAACGTCCAGGTCACCGGCAAGCCCGGCGTGCCGCCGGAGCTGGTCCTCCCGGTCGGCCAGACGGTGCGGTTCATCCTGACCTCACCCGACGTCATCCACTCGTTCTGGGTGCCCTCGTTTATCTTCAAGCGCGACGTGATCCCGGGCCGGATCAACCAGTTTGAGGTGACCATCACCAAGCCGGGGACCTTCGTCGGGCACTGTGCCGAGCTGTGCGGGATCGACCACGACCGGATGGGCTTCAGCGTTCGGACGGTCAGCGACCAGGAGTACCGCTCCTACCTGGACCGGATGCGGGCCCAAGGGGCGGGTCTGCAGGCGGCCGTCCCGGCCGGGGCGCCCGCGCCGTGACCGCCGGCTGCCTGGCAGTGGCGTTCGCCCGGATCGAGCTTGCGGAGGAGTTACAGTGAAGGTCGAAGGCAAGCTATTTGCCATCCTGGGCGTCTTCCTGTTCATCGTCACTGCGGCCTACTGGATCTTGAGCGGTGATCCGACCGGCACAACCGTGTTGTTCCTCGCCGGTGGCTTGGGCGTCATGATCGCCTACTACTTGCTGTTCACCGCGCACCGGATGGATCCTCGACCCGAGGACCGCACCGACGCCGAGATCGCTGACGGGGCCGGTGAGCTTGGCTTTTTCAGCCCGCACAGCTACTGGCCGGTTACCGTGGCGGCTGGGGCCGCAGTCACCGGCCTCGGTCTGATCTTCGGCACGTGGCTCGCCCTGATCGGTATCGTGATCGTCGTTGTGACGGCTACCGGCCTGCTGTTCGAGTACTACGTCGGCCGCTAGTCCGCGTCGACGTAGTTGTCGTCGGCAACGCGGAAGCACCCCTCCTCTTCCCGGAGCGGCACCGGGAAGTTGTGTGACGAGACGAGCCGCCGGCGGCTCGTCTCGTCACACAGGTCACCAGCCCGAGCTCGCGCTCGTTATGATGGACGAGCAGGGGGAGCGACGACCTTAGCCTAGCTGGGCCGGTCCGGTGACCTCAGCGCTTGGTCAGCGTGTCGTCGTCGCGCTCGCGCTGATCGGCCGGGACGCTGGTGTCCTTCTTCTTGGCCACGAAGAAGCTGCCGACCGCCCGTCCAGCCGCGGAGACCAGCGCACGCGGGCCGCGCTCGCCCTCGATGCGCTCCGGGTGGTCCGGCTCGACCGGGGACAGCACCAGCTGGGACTCCTGCACCGGGGCGTGCACCTCGATGTACTCGCCGCTGGGCAGCCGGTGGATGGTGCCGGTCTCGACGCCGTGCACCAGGACCTCGTGGTCCGAACGCTGCAGCCCGATGCAGATCCGGTAGGTGATGGCGTACATCAGCGGTGGCAGCAGGAACAGTGCCACCTGACCCATGTACGTCGTCAAGTTTAGCGAGATCCGGAACAGGTGGGCGGCGATGTCGTTGGCGCCCATGATCCAGAGGACGAAGTAGAAGGTCAACGACATCACGCCCAGCGAGGTCCGCACCGGCTTGTCCCGCGGCCGGTCGAGCAGGTGGTGCTGGGCCTTGTCCTTAGTGAACGCCGCTTCCAGGAATGGGTAGAGCGCGAGAAGGCCGAACATGATTCCGGGCAGGACCACACCCGGAATCAGGATGTTCAGCGGGATCGTGTGCCCGAAGGCGCGGATTTCCCAGCCGGGGCTGAGCCGCAGCGATCCCTCCAGGAAGCCGATGTACCAGTCCGGCTGGGCGCCGGCGCTGACCTGGGAGGGGTTGAACGGCCCGTACATCCACACCGGGTTGATCTGCGCCAGGCCGCCCAACGCGGCGACGACGCCGAACACCAGGAAGAAGAACCCTCCGCCCTTGGCGGCGTAGGAGGGGTACATCCGCGAGCCGACGACGTTCTCCTCGGTGCGGCCGGGGCCGCGGAACTGGGTGTGCTTCTGGTACCAAAGGATCATCATGTGCGCGGTGATCAGCGCCAGCAGGATTCCGGGCACCAGCAGGATGTGCACCACGTAGAGCCGGCCGATGATCGACTCACCGGGGAAGTTGCCGCCGAAGAGCAGGAACGTCGACCAGGTACCGACCACGGGCACCGACTGGCCCACCGAGTAGGCGATCCGCAGTCCGGTGCCCGACAGCAGGTCGTCGGGCAGCGAGTAGCCGGCGAAGCCCTCCAGGAGGCCGAGCACCATCAGGCCCACGCCGATCAACCAGTTGATCTCGCGCGGCTTGCGGAAGGCGCCGGTGAAGAACACCCGCATCATGTGCACGACGATCGAAGACACGAACAGCAGCGCGGCCCAGTGGTGAATCTGCCGCATGATCAGGCCGCCGCGGACGTCGAAGCTGATGTGCAGCGTCGAGGAGTAGGCCTCCGACATCGGCACGCCCTTGAGCGGCATGTAGCTGCCGTTGTAGATGACCTCGCGGGCGGTGGCGTCGAAGAACAGCATCAGGTAGACGCCGGTCAGCAGCAGGATGATGAACGAGTAGAGCGCGATCTCACCGATCATGAACGACCAGTGGTCGGGGAAGACCTTGTTCATCGACCGGCGGATGAAGTTCGCCGAGGTCAGCCGCTCATCGACGTACCGAGCCCCACCGCCAATGGCCTTTCCGGTCATGGTGGTCATGAACGCTCCCAGAAGCTCGGGCCCAAGGGCTCTTGGTAGGCCGCGCCGGCAACGAAGAAGCCCTCGTTGTCCAGCGCCAGGGGCAGCTGCGGTAGCGGCCGGGCGGCCGGGCCGAAGATCGGTCGACAGTGCTCGGTGACCAGGAACGTGGACTGGTGACAGGGGCAGAGCATGTGATGCGTCTGCTGCTCGTAGAGCTTGGCTGGACAGCCGGCGTGCGTGCAGATCGCGCTGTAGGCCACGTGGCCGTCGACCTCCCAGGTCTCCCGGCCCGGCCGCGGCTGGTTCTCACCCGCCCGCAGCCGGATCAAGACGGTCGGGGCCAGCGAGTTCGACGGGCTGGTGTTCCCGTTTGGGAACACGGTGAGGATGCCGCCGTACTCCAGGTCACCGATCCGGACCGGGGCACCCTCCTCGGTGGTGAGTCGGTCACCCTTCTTCCACGGGCTGGTCTTGAGCTGGCGAGCGTTGCCGCGGGGGTGCACGCCGAGGTCGCTGATGATCGGCACGATCGGCAGCGCCAGCGTGCCCATCGCCCCGAGGAAGGAGTAGCGCAGCAGCCGCCGGCGGGCCACGCCGGTCTTCTCCGTGCCCTCGGCAAAGACCGCGGCCGTCTTGGCGGCGTCCTCCGGGGTGGAGTACATCGGGTGCCGCTCCTGCACGGCCTCCTCGTCGGGCATGATCTTCTTCGCCCAGAGGATCGCGCCGACGCCGACGCCGAACAGCGACACGGCCAGACAGACGCCCAGCAGCGGGGTGTAGGCGACATCGGTCTTCGGCAGCGCCCAGAAGACCACGAGGAAGGCGATGGCGGCGAGCGAGGAGACCCCGAAACAGGTGGCGACCAGCCGTTCGGAGCGCTTGTCCGCCCGCGGGCCGACGTCCTCGGGGCCGGTGGGGGACTTCGCGGAGGGCGGGTTGGCCGGCCGGCCGGTGTCGCCCGGGGCGCTGGCGGACGTGTTGCCGGTCAGGCTCTCGCCGCCGGCGCTGTCGTGAGTGCTCATGCGCGCGCCCCGATCCACAAGGTCATGGCCAACAACGCGGGGATACCGACGACCGCAATGACCAGACCCTCCGGTACCGGACCGAACTTACCGAGCGCCAGGCCACCCGGGTTCTTCGACCGGGTGACGTAGTCGACGTACTTCACGATCGAGTTGACCTGGTGGTCGTCGAAGGTGCTGGGGCCGAAGACGGGCATGTTCTCTGGCCCGGTCCGAATGGCCTCGGCAACCTGGACCGGCGTGGCCGGAGTCAGCCGAGGCGCGTACTTGCCGTAGGTCAGCGCGCCGCCCGAGCCGGCGAAGTTGTGGCAGGAGGCGCAGTTGGTGCGAAACAGGTTGCCGCCAAGCTGGAGGTCACCATCGGCAAGATCCACCTGGGGAATCTGCGGACCTGGAGCGAGCGAGGCGACGTAGGCAGCCATCTGGTCGATCTGCGCGCGGTCGTACTTGGCCTCCTTGCGATCGGCCTGCGGCCCGGGCCGAGCCAGCGGCATGCGGCCGCTGCTGACCTGGAAGTCCACGGCCGCGGCGCCGACACCGATCAGGCTGGGGGCCTCCTGCGTGCCCTGGGCGTTGATCCCGTGACAGGTCGCGCAACTGGTCTGGAATAGCTCCCGGCCCTTCTGCACAGCGAAGGACTCCTCGGCCGTGCTCGCGGCGTGGCCGCGCGGCGCGAGCACGGCGTAGGTGACGCCCAGCACCACGAGCGCGGTCAGCAGGACGGCGTACGACGCCAGCTTGCGGCGGCGCCGGCCGGCAGCGGCGAATCCGGCAGCGGTCGATGTCAACGAAAGTCCCTCGGGTTCGGGTAGCCAGGTGCTCGGGGAGTAAGGGGGATCGCGGGATCGATCGGCGGGGACGTCACCGGATGAGGTAGATCGTAGTGAACAGGCCGATCCAGACCACGTCGACGAAGTGCCAGTAGTAGGACACGACGATGGCGCTGGTGGCGTCCGCGGGTGTGAACCGGCCGTACGTCGAGCGGAGCAGCACGACGATGAAGGCGAGCAGGCCGCCGGCGACGTGCAGGCCGTGGAAGCCGGTGGTCAGGTAGTACACCGATCCGTAGGGGTGGCTGGAGATCGAGAACTCGTTCTCCACGAAGTACTCGAAGGCCTGGCCGCTGACGAAGATTGCGCCCATGATCAACGAGAACACGTACCACAGCCGCAGCTTGTGCACGTCCCCGCGCTCGGCGGCGAAGACCCCGAGCTGGCAGGTGACGCTGGAGAGCACGAGGATGATCGTGTTCGGCAGTGCCAGGGCCAGGTTGAGGTGCACCGGGTGGGGCCCGTCGGTCGGGGGCCAGGCCCCGGTGTTCACCGACCGAATCGTGAAGTACATCGCGAACAGCGCCGCGAAGAACATCAACTCGGATGAGAGCCACACGATCGTCCCGACGCTGACCATGTTCGGCCTGGTCACGGACCCGTGGGAGGGAATCTGCTCCAACGCGGATGCGGTCGTCACGGGCGCCATTATTCACAGACCGGTCGATGCCGACAGTCCGGGTCCTCCCGAACGCCGCTTGCGAGCCTGCCCGGCGCGCTTGCGGTCCGCCCGAGCGCCACCGAAGGGCGGCTCCTATGCTTCGCCGGTGAGCATGCTCGCCCTGGCCGGGGCGACGGCAGTCCTTGCGCAGGCGGGGTCGGCCGTCGCCGGGACGATGCTCGCCCACGGCGGGACCGACGCGGGCTACGACGGGCCGCCGCCATTGTCGGCGTGGACGCTTCTCACCCGCTGGGAGGTCAGCCCGGTCCTGTTGGCCATGCTTGTCGTCGTCGTGGGTCTCTACCTGCTAGGGGTGCACCGGCTCCGGGGGCGTGGTGACGCCTGGTCCCCGTGGCGGCTGGTGTCCTTCCTCGGCCTTGGCGTGGGGACCGTGGTGGTGGCGACGATGTCGGGCCTGGCAGCGTACGAGGACACGCTGTTTAGCGCGCACATGGTGCAGCACATGATCTTGAGCATGGTGTCGCCGGTCTTTCTCGCCCTCGGGGCACCCATCACGCTGGCGCTGCGGACGCTGCCGCCGCCGCCGCGCCGCCAGCTGTTGCGGCTGCTGCACAGCCGGTTCGCCCGGGTGGTGGGGCATCCGCTGGTCGGCGGGTTCCTGTTCGTGATCAGCCCCTTCGCCCTCTACTTCACCCCGATCTACCCGGCCACGTTGCGCAACCCGGTGCTGCACGAGTTGCTGCACGTGCATTTCTTGCTGGTCGGATGTCTGTTCTTCTGGCCGCTGCTCGGCCTCGACCCGCTGCCGGGACGGCTGCCTTATCCGCTGCGGATGCTGGTCGTGTTCGCCACGCTGCCCTTCCACGCCTTCCTCGGCGTGTCGATCATGGGCCAGGGCACGCTGATCGCGGCCGACTGGTACGAGTCGCTGCACCGGCCGTGGAGTCCGGACCTGCTCGCGGACCAGCACACGGCCGGTGGCCTGTTGTGGGCCTCAGGTGACCTGTTCGGGCTGTTGTTTATCGGCGTACTGCTGGTGCAGTGGATGCGGGCGGACGAGCGCGACGCCGTGCGCGACGACCGCCGGATCGACCGGCTGGTTCGCGAGCACCGGGAGGACACCAGCCTCGCCGCCTACAACGCCCGACTCGCCAGCCTGGCCGAGCGGGACCGCCGCCGGTCCGCCAGCACTTCGTAGCGGATTCGTTCGCCCGGCGTCCGGCCGGGTTGGTCAGCTGTCGGCGGCAGCTCCCAGCGGGGTGGTCAGCCAGTCTCGAGCGCCAGGTCGGCGAGCAGGCGCATGCGGGTGACGCCGGTCAACGGCTCGGCGTCGCTGTAGGCGGGATGGTCGACCACCAGCTCGGCCGGGACCGTCGAGTCGCGAAAGGCGTCCCGCTGGGCGTCGGTGAAGCGGAACCGCAGCATGTGCACCGAGACCGTCTCTCGTTCGTCGTCGGTCTCCTCCAGACCGGGCAGCTCGACCCCGGCCACGCGTTCTCCGCCGACCTCAATCGTTACCCGGTTCTGGATGCCGCGCAGCCGCCGCAGCTCCGCGCGCACGGTGGCGAGGTCGTCAAGCTCGATGACCAGCGTGGCGCACAGCTCGTGGCTGGTGGGCAGCAGCCGCGCATAGGTCTCGATCTCGTGCTCGACCTCACACTCGTCTCGGATCGCCTCCGTGTAGAGCATCTCCTGCACCTGGTAGCGCAGGGTCTCGGCGTTCTCGAACTCCAGCGCCAGCTGGTCCCCGAGGCGGACCCGGCGCTCCCGCCGTACTCCGATCATCTGCGCCCGGGCGTCGGCCCGCTGGGCGGCGTAGGCCGAGTAGTCCAGCGTGAAAGCGGTGCGATCCAAGGTCTGGGTGGTCACTGATTTCCCTCCCTACAGCGGCGGTACGACGGTAGGCCGGGCCTTCTGGCGCCGAAAGGAGGCGGGACGCGCCCGACCTCCTTCCGGCGTAGCCAGGGACTGGTCAGGCGGTGGCGGTGGCCGTGCCGGCGACCTTCTCCAGGCCCTTCCTGAACCGCCCGGCGTGGGTCTTCTCCGCCCGGGCCAGGGTCGCGAACCAGTCCGCGATCTCTTCAAAGCCTTCCTCTCGGGCGGTCTTGGCGAAGCCCGGGTACATGGCGGTGAACTCATAGGTCTCGCCGGCGACCGCGGAGCCGAGGTTCTTCGCGGTGTCGCCGATCGCCTCACCGGTGGCCGGGTCGCCGGCCCCCACGAGGAAGTCGAGGTGGCCGAAGGCGTGGCCGGTCTCACCCTTGGCCGTCTCCTGAAAGAGCTCCTCGATCTCGGGCAGGTTCTCGATCTTGGCCTGGCGGGCGAAGTACAGGTAGCGACGGTTGGCCTGGCTCTCGCCGGCGAACGCCTCCTTGAGATTTTCGTGGGTCTGCGTTCCAACGAGCGTGGACATGCGAGGCGACTCCTTCAGTTGAGCTGGTGTGAGAACGGGGGAAGCTGGCGTCAAGACAGTGGACCGGTCAGGGGCCGGGGGCTGGCAGCCGGGGCAGAGACCGCGAAACTGCAGGTCGTACCGGCGGACCACGAAGCCGGTGTGCTCGGCAGCGGCTCCGACCAGCGAGTCCGGCACCGGCAGATCGACCTCGACGGTACGGCGGCAGCCGTCGCAAATGAGGTGGTCGTGTCGGTCGGTGTTGGCGTCGTAGCGGGCGCCACCATCGCCGAAAGAGAGTTCGCGAACGTAGCCGCCCTCGACCAACCGAGCCAGCGAGCGGTAGACGGTGGCTGGACCGATGCCCGGGCGGACTCGACGCACCCGGTTGAACACCTCGCCGGCGCTGGGGTGGTCACCAGCGGTGCGCAGCACGTTTAGGACGGCCTGGCGCTGCGGCGTCAGCCGCAGGTCGCGCGGGTCGTCCGTCATGTGTACCTCTCCGGGTCGAGCGCCATTGATTGACTAATAACGAGTCTCAGTATCGCAGCGATGCCCCATCGCGGGCAAGTCCGGGGCAGCAACGCCACGTAGCACCCGGCTGGGACGCCCGATTCCGTCGCCTCGACGCCCAGTCGGGCGAGGTCGGCCGGGAAGCGCACTGGCTCGACGAGGTGGGCCTGGTAGTGCAGGCCGGGCCGGCGGGCGGAGCCGTCGAGCATGTGCAGACTGCAGGCGACCGCGGGTACGGCGGTGAGGACGTAGGGAGGCGTCGGGTCGCTGCGAGAGCAGGGTGCGCTGGTGTCGTGGCTGTACCGGATGGCCACCAACGTCCTGGACCGGGTTCGCGCCGAGGGGAGTCGGCGGCTCGCCGACGCCGACGAGCAGGACGGTCAGGGCTCCGGCCTGATCAAGGAGCTCCCCGACCCCGGGCCGCCTGTCGAACTGGAGGGGGACCTACCTGGGCGGCGTTCGGCTATGCGCTGGTGTCGCTGCCGCTGGGCATCATCAACCTGACCGTCACCGTCACCGGCTGGGCGCTCGCCCGGCGGCGGTGGCGACCTTGCTCGCCGTACTCGTCGCGGCGGGCCATGTGTTGCGGGGCCGACCGCGCACGCAGTTCGCCGAGACCGCCGGCCTGCTCGTCGTGGGCGTGGGCGGGGCGCTGCTCTACGGCTGCTGCCCGCCAGCCCCGCGTTCTTGTTGGCCTAATCTGTCCTTCGCGGGCTGCTGCGCTTCGACAGCCCAGTTCAGATCACCGGCCGAACGGTGCTCACCGACACCGAAGTATGCGGTCTACCGATGGCGGCAGGGCAACGAGTGGTGGGGTTCCCTTAGCTAACGTTGCCCGGAGTGGTACGCCACCTGGCCAATGTGGAGCGTTCGTGGGTGCGCGACGTCTTCGCCGGTCAGGATGGTCTGGTCTTCGACTGGAGCGAGGGCGACCCCGACGGTGAGTTGCACGTGCCCCAGGACCTCACCATGGCCGATCTGTTGCCCGACTATGCCGCTGAGACTCAGCGCTGCGACGCGGTTGTGGCGGCAGCCGTCTCGCTGGACATGTGCTCGGCGCAGCGCGGCTTCTCGCTGCGCCGGGTTCTGCTGCACCTGATCGAGGAGACTGCTCGACACCTGGGGCATATCGACCTGCTGCGCGAGCGGGCCGGCGGTCGCGTCGGTGAGGAGCCGGCCATCTGAATGTTCTGCGTCGTTCGCTAGCACAGTCATCGCACGTAGGGGATGGTCTATCGGGCTGGGTGGTCGGACCCCTAGTCGTGGTCGGTGGTGTCCAGGCCCAGGTGGTGGTGCAGGGTGGCTGCGCCGTGTTCGGTGAGTCGTATGGTCCGCCGGCCGGGATGGCGGGTGAGGCATCCGCTGTCGCACAGGGCGGTGAGCAGGAGTACGGCCGGCTCGTGCGCACCACCTACCTGTGCCGCTCCGTTGCCAACGAAGAACTCCGCAGACGCGTACGGCGGCAACTGAACAAGGGTGAGAGCCTGCACGCGCTGCGCCGCGATCTGTTCTTCGCCCACCAGGGCCATGTTCGTCGCCGCCACCTCGACGACCAGGTGGATCAGGCCCTGTGCTTGACCCTCGTCACCAACGCCGCGGTCCTGCGGACGACGACATATCTCGGCGACGCCCTCGATGCCTTGCGCGACGACGGCTACCCCGTCACCGACGAAGCCGCCGCGCACCTGACACCCGCGCAGCACGACCACATCACAACCTCCTCGGCCGCTACCAATTCAGCGTCACCGATCTCAGCGACGGGCAACTCCGACCGCTACGCGACCCCGCCGCAGCCGAGGTCTGACCAAGTGACCGCGTGCTAAGCGCACGATCCTGTGCGACTGCTACCCACGCCCCGTGGATGGGCAACCCGGTGTCCGAGCGGCAGCTGTTCAGCGTCGCGGTGCGCAGCACGCCACCAGCGTTCGGCGAGCCGGCGAAGATCCGGGTGTCGTGCAGCGGTAGTCAGGAGCCCGGAGGTTGGTATCCGACCTGCTTCCCGGCGGCTGCGTCCACCTCGGCAGTCGAAAGCAGCGGCACTGTCTTCGTTGTGACTCCGCCGCCGGCGCTCACGGCGAGGGCATAGGCGGCGGCGGCCACGTTGTCCGGCATATCCGCGACAACGTAGAGGTCCCGGTCACCGAAGGCGTAGTAGAACGACTCGATGTCGCCGCCGAGGCTCTCGGCTGCGGCTTGGGCGGCCGCTTGACGGGCTGTCCCGCCTTGCGCCAGCAGACCTCGGACACCGTCGAGGGTGTAGTTCACCTCGAACAGGTACTTGGGCATGGACTTCTCCTTCAGTTGGCGTGGGCCTGACGCTAGCCCCGTCGCGAGAGGCCGTCCGCCACTTCTGATCCTCGCGGCCCGGATTCCAGCCGGGATGGCCCCCGCGCGGCGAGCTCGGACAGTGCGCGAGTAATCGCTTGCTCGCACGTCATCGCCTCACCCTCCGCGCAGGCGGCGGCATAGGCCCCTCCACCCAGGATGTCCCGGGCCGTCGGGAGCCATGCGGCCCGGCGTCGCGCCGGGACCGGCCAAGCGTGCGTGCCACTTGTGCGGCGAAGTTGATCAGCTGCGCTCGCCAACATGGCGGCCGGCTCGACGCGTCCCGCCGCCGCGAGCATTTCAGCGACGGCGTCGAGAGCCCCGGGAAGTCCGAGCTTCTCCTGCACCTGGCCCATCAGGGTCAGGCACTGCTGCAGCAGCTCGCGGGCGCCGGCGTGATCTCCTTCCGCGCTCGCTATGTCAGCGAGGCTGAGCAGCACGAGTGCGATAAAGCGTGGCAGCTCGAGCGTCCGATACAGCGCCAGGCTCTCGTCCAGCCGACGACGGGCCTTCGCATGGTCGTGCTGGACATCGGCTTCGATCATGCCCAGGTGGTGCAAGACCGCAGCCGCGACGAAGGGGTAGTCGGTTGCCCGGGCCAGGGCCAGCGCCTCGTCCAACAGCCGACTCGCGGCCGCATACTCCTCGCGGACCCGCGCCACGAACCCGGCGGCGAGCAGGGCGGCGGCGGTGTCGCGGCGGTCCCCGGCTCCCCGGTACAGCGCGACGCTCTCGGTGAGGTATGCCTGGGCCACCGCGTGGTCGCCTTGGGTCATCGCCAGCTGGCCGGCTCCCAATAAGGCGCCGGCTAGCGGTGCGGGGAGCGCGGCGGATCGGGGGAGCGCGAGCAGCGCCGCCAGGTGTGCTCGGCCCTCCGTCGCGTGTCCCCGGACGTACCAGAAGTGCCACAGAGCAGCTGCCAACCGCAGACCACTATCGGCGTCGCCGTGGTCGGTGGCCCACCCCAGCGCGGCGCGCAGGTTGTCGAGTTCCCGCTCCAGCCGGTCCATCCACCGGGCACTAGCCGGGCCGTAGAAGCCGCGCGCGGCCTCCTCTGCGAACGAGAGGTAGTAATTCGTGTGCCAGCGCCGGAGCTCTTCCCCGTCGTCGTCAGCCGCGATTCGCTCGGACCCGTAGGCCCGGATGGTCTCGAGCATCACGTACCGGGACTCGTCCTCGGTCGTCCCCGCCGGCTGGATGAGGCTGTTGCGCACCAGCACCTCGATGCCGTCCAGGACGTCGTCGGCGTGGCCGCCGAGGAGCGACTCGGCCGCCGCCAGGGTGCAGCCGCCGGTGAAGACGCTCAGCCGCCGGAACAGCGTCTGATGCTCGGGGTCGAGGAGGTCGTAACTCCAGGCGATGGTCTCCCGCATCGTGCGCTGCCGTGCGGGCAGATCCCGGGCGCCGCCAGTCAGCAACGCGAGCCGGTATTCCAGCCGGGACACCATGGCGGCCGGTGGCAGGACTCGACTGCGGGCCGCGGCCAGCTCGAGGGCGAGGGGCAGCCCGTCGAGGGACCGGCAGATCCCGGCGACCGCCGCGGCGTTGGCCGCCGTCAGCGCGAACTGTGGGTTGACGGCCTGCACCCGGCGCAGGAAAAGGTCGACAGCGGGGTTCGCAGCCAGCTGGTGCACCGACGGCACATCCGTCGCCTCGGGTGGGGTCAACGGCGAGACCGGGAACTCGTACTCCACGCGCAGGCGCAACGGTGCGCGGCTGGTGACGAGCGCCCGGAGCTCGGGGCAGCTGGCGAGCAACTCGGACACGACGTCGGCGGCGCGCGCCAGGTGCTCGAAGTTGTCCAGCACCAGCAGCACCGGCCGATCCCACAGGGCACCGGTGAGGGCATCGGGCAGCGACGGTGTCGCGGGCTCCGACAGTCGGAGAGCGCGGGCGATCGAAGCCGGGACGAGGGCGGCGTCGGTCAGCGAAGCCAGCGGCACCCAGACCACCTCGCCGCTGAACCGTTGTCGCAGCCGGCCGGCGACCTCCACGGCGAGTCGGGTCTTGCCGACACCGCCGGCACCGGTGAGCGTCAGGAGGCGGACGTCGTCGCGATTCAGCAGGTCGCCGACGGCGGCGACCTCCCGGTCGCGCCCGATCAGCGGACCGGCGGGTGTCGGCAGCGCGGCGCTGAACACCCGTCCACCGCACGCCGGCTGGGCTCGGCGCCGCGGCCCTGCTGCCGCGACCAGCGCCTGGTGCTGCTCGGGTGGGAGAGCCAAGGCCCGTGCCAGGCGCTGCACGGTGTCGCGGTACGGACGGCGCAGGCCCTGCTCCAGGTACCGCACTCCCCGCACACTCAACTTGGCGCGCTCGGCCAACTCCTCCTGCGTGAGTCCGGCCGACGCTCGGAACCGGCTGAGGAGATCACCAAACGAGCCCCGCCGGGGGGCCTCAGCTTCCCGCATCGTCGTTCCCGCCGCCGCCTCATCTTCTGATATTCACTGCGCCCGGACCGGGCCGAGCTCCGCAGGATATGTGCCGGTAGCTGTGCCGGTAGCTGTGCCGCCCACGGTTCCTTCTCCTTCGCCCGGAGCCGATCTACGGTCAAGATCGCAATGAGAGTGGACGTGGTGGCGTCCCGGATGCAGGGAAGGCGGAGGTGGGTCATGGCGCTCGCGATCTTGGCGGAGCTCCCGGAACTGACTCGGGAGCAGTACGAGCTGGTGGCGAAGAAGGTCAACGAAGCTGGCACCCCGGCCGGCGCGCTGGTCCACGCCGGGGGACCGGTGGAAGGGGGCTACCGGATCCTCGAGGTGTGGGAGACGCAGGCGGCAGCTGACGCCTTCTATGGTTCGGACCGGTACCGGGAAGCCGTCGCCTCGATCACCAGCGAGCCGAGGGTCGTGATGACTTGGCCAGTGCACGGCCTGGACGTCGGTTCCGGCTGGCGAGCGACCGGCTGAGCCACCAGCGGGCGGGTGGGCCTCAACGCCGCACCGCCGGATACGCCGTCCCGTCGGATACCCGGGGTGCCCAGCGGGGTGGCGCGAAGGACCCAACGGCGATGTTGTCGCGGTCGCGGACGAAGCGACCGACCCGTATCCCGCGTCCACACTGCGGCCCCATATCCGGGGTCGAGGATGATCCGCGCAACCGTTAGCGCTAGTGGCGATCTTGAAGGACGGGTCTGATGGCCCGGGATCGCCGGGCGTGGGTCAGGGCGTGGGTTCGCCGGTGCGGATGTTGCGGTAG
>JADGOU010000333.1 GCA_017882835.1 Frankiaceae bacterium
GGCCGCGAGGTGGCGGGACCAGTGCTTGTACGCGTTGGCCGCGACGATGTGCTCCTTCGTCGGGTTCGGCGGGGTCGGGCCGCGGAACGGCGCCATGATCGCGTTGTGCGTGGAGCCGATGATGACCGAGCCGTCGTCGCGCAGCAGGAACAGGCGACCGTCGGGAGCGGCGCTGAACGCCGTGACGAAGCGCCAGCCGTCGCTGACGCGCTGCACGACGATGCCGGCCGTGCACCAGCCCGCACGCTGGCAGCGCCACTGGTTGGAGCCGTCGGCGGGATCCAGCAGGACCAGCAGCTGGCCGTCGCGGATGTCGTCCGGGAGGTACGGGTGCTCTTCACCGACGACCGTGGGCACGATGTCGAGCTTGGCCGTACCGGGGTGTGCGAGCAGGTTCGCCTGGAAGATCTGGTGAGCCGCCCTGTCGACGACCAGCGCCGAGTCGCCGAGGTGCAGCTCCGCCGGGTCGTACACCTCCTGGTTGGCGGTGCTCAACATGATGAAGTTGACCGTCGCCGCTAGCGTGTCCCTCAGCACCGCGAGCAGAAGGTCCGTCCGCACCGACATCATCGGCGCGCCCTGAGTCCCATGATCAGGACTCTAGTTCGTGGTGGTCGCGCCGAGCTGCGAGCGCACTGGCAAGTCGGCAGGTGGTCGGGAATAGGGGGGCGGCGGCTACTGTGGCCTCGTGACGGGGCAAGACCTGGACACCCTCGCGTACCTGCGACGGGCCCGCGACCTCATGGACCGCGACTACGCGTCGCCGCTCGACGTGGCGCAGATCGCGCGCGCCTCGTACATGTCGCAGGCGCACTTCTCGCGCCAGTTCCGCCGCGCGTACGGGGAGACGCCGTACTCCTATCTCATGACCCGCCGCATCGAGCGGGCAAAGGCGCTGCTGCGCCGGGGAGACATGTCCGTGACGGACGTCTGCATGGCGGTGGGCTGTACGTCGCTCGGCTCGTTCAGCGCCCGGTTCACGGAGCTGGTGGGGCAGACGCCGACCTCGTACCGAGGTGGCGACCACGCCGCGCTGGAAACCGTGCCGACGTGCGTGACCAAGGAGCTCACCCGCCCGACCCGCACACCCGTCCGAGCCTCTGCACAACCCGTGTGACAACGATGTCGGACCACAAAGGGTCTGCCCGTCAGGCGTCGCCCGCCTGCAGCGGACGTACGAGGATCAGCACGACGGACGCGTTCTGGCAGGCCGTGTACGTGGTCGACGCGATGAAGAGCGAGTGCGTCTCGTCGGGCGGGTAGACACGAAGTCCGTCGGCCGCCTTCGGCTTGCACGTGGTGGGGTCGTAGTTCCCGGCCACCGTGATGCTCAGCTGCGAATGGGCCGACTGTCCCGGCGCCAGCGTCAGCGTGGTGATGGTGATGCCAGCGGCCTCGCGTGTGGCGGCCGCGCCGAGCTGTGTCCCATTGCCGCTACCCACGAAGGAGATTCCCGGGTAACCCTTCACGGTGCACGCCGTGCTGCCCTTGTTGGTCAGAACGAGGAAGGGGTACATATGTCCCGCTCCTCCACCCGCCCCGGCGCCGAGGGTCGCAGTGAGCTGTCCGGCCAGGCACGCGCCGGTCCCCGTGGACGTTGCTGCCGCGGGTGCGCTCGCTGTCGTCGCAGCCGAGGTCGCGGCGGACGGCACCGTGGTGGGGGGCTGGGTGGCGGTGGCGCTCGACGCCGCAGGGGGCAAGGTATCGACCTTGGTCGTCGACCCGCTCGATGTCGTACCGGGTGTACACCCTGCGAGTGCCGCAGCGATCGTCAGGAGCGAAACAGCTGCCGCGAGCCCCAGACGTGCGCCAGGTCCTGATCCCATGGCTTGACGCTACTCTCGTCCATCTTTGCTGTCAGTGAGCTGTACGGGCCCAGACGAGCCTGTACGGAACAGGTTTCGAGAAGCCCTTCGCCCCCCCGCTGACTAGCGTTCCTTCCATGGATCTCACTGTTGCCCGGTGCTTCGTCACCGTCACCGACCCCGACAAGGCGCTCGCGTTCTACCGCGACGTCCTCGGCCTCGAGCTCGTCATGGACGTACCCAAGGGGGACTTCCGCTGGATCACCGTGGGCTCGACGTCGCGTCCGGGTGTTCAGATCGTCCTGAGCAACTACATCCAGGGCTCGCCGGACGACCAGTCGTACATGGCCGGCCTCGTCGCGAAGGGCGCTCTCAACGCCGTCCACTTCCGTACCGACGACCTGGACGGGCTGTTCGTCAAGCTCGCCGAGGCCGGAGCAGAAATCGTCTCGGTACCGACCAGCCAGCCATGGGGTGCCCGCGACGGCGCCGTACGCGACCCATCCGGCAACCTCATCCGTATCGACCAGGCCTAGCCCCGTCACACCGCGCCCGCTCGCAGGTCTCTGGCCATCGCGGCGGCCGCCTGCGACACCCGCTCGTCCAGCAGTCGCGCTCCGCTGATCCGGTGCCGGCGCGCGCCTCCCACGCGGACGGCCACCGGAGGGCGGAGCGCGGTCAGCTGGTCGACCACCGCCTGTGCCGCCGCGACGTCCTCCTCGAGATGCACCCCCAGTACGGCCGCGCGCGCGCCGACGTCGCTCGCGACCGTCTTCCAGTCGTCCAGAGGTACGTCGGCGCCGAGATAGATCGCGTTGACCCCAGCCCTCCGAAGACACGCCGCGAACGCCAGCAGCATGAGCTCGTGCCGCCCGCCCTGGGGCAGCCCCACCAGTACGGCCACGCCACCTTGCGGCTGCGCGTCGTTGAAGTGCGCCGACAGGTGCCGCGCCACGGCGGCGCTCGCGAAGTGCTCCTGCGCGACGCTGATCCGGCCGCTCTGCCACGCCTCGCCAAGGCGCTCGAGCTCGGCGGGCAACCACCCGTCGACCACGTCGTCGAAGCTTGTCGCCGCGAACGCCTCGTTCAGTACGGCGTGGACGCGCTCAGGGTCGAGCTCCGCCGCTGCGGACACCAGGTCCAGGGTCGCGCCAGGGACGAGAGGGATCGCGGAGTGTCCCTGGACCGAGGTTCCGCGCACCGTTCTCGCGGCCAGTGACGCCGGTACCCCGTTGTTGACCAGCGCGACCATCGCCCGCAGCACCGCGACCTGTTCGTCGTCGTACAACCGGTAGCCGGCAGCCGAGCGAGCCGGCTCCACCACCCCGTACCGGCGCTCCCAGACGCGCAGGGTCGCCTCCGTAGCGCCTGTCAGCGCTGACACCTGCTTGACCGAGTACACCGTTGCTCACTTCCCGTTTCGAACCGCCACATGGTAGCCACAAGGTTGGACAAAGGTTAGACAGACCCTTGACGGGGCGCATGACTACACCTAAGTTGGTCGCAACCTTATACAAACATTGGACGGACGTCATGGCCTTGGAGCACAAGTCCCGGCAATTGGGCCTTGGAGACCTCGTCTCCGACGATGTCGTCCTCGTCGATGACGCTGGCTCACCTCTGGGATCTGCCCCACGGATCGAAGTCCACACAGAGCAGACACCCCTTCACCTCGCCTTCTCCACGTACCTGTTCAACGCGCGGGGCGAGGTGCTGCTGACCCGGCGGGCGCTGGGCAAGAAGACGTGGCCAGGAGTCTGGACGAACTCCTGCTGCGGTCACCCACGTCCGTCGGAGTCGCTCGAGGATGCGGCTCGTCGCCGGATCCGGGAGGAGCTCGGCCTCACGGTCGGTCCGCTGGTCCCGCTCCTGCCCGAGTTCCGCTACAGCGCTGTCGATGCGTCCGGCATCGTCGAGAACGAGATCTGCCCGGTCTTCGCCGGGTACGTCACCGAGGCCGATCCCCGT
>JADGOU010000334.1 GCA_017882835.1 Frankiaceae bacterium
TGCGCAGGCGTTCGCCGAGCCGACTTGGCGTCAGCGGCCGACCGGGCAGCATGCCTGGGAACAGCCAGGTGGTGATGTTCGGTGAGCCGACGGCGAGGTAGCGGCGACCGTCGCGGATCAGCCTCTGGAGTAGACCGGCCAGTGGCTCGGGAATGAGCACGTCGTCTCGGCCGAAGCGTAGGAACACCTGGTTGCCTGTGGTGATGACCTGGTCGGTGGTGATTGCGGTGATCCGGGACAGCTGCTGGCCGTACAGCAGTAGCAGGCAGCCGGCGACCCGGTCGGTGAGGTCGATGGTGTCGTCGTGCAGCAGCCGGGCGATCAGAGCCCAACGTTGGTCCTGGCTGATGGCCTGTCCAGGGTTGGATCCCACGGCGGGGACCAGGAGCGGGCGGGCGTGGCCACTGCGTGCGGCCCAGCCCAGGAAGTCACGCACAAGGTAGCGGGCGTGGCCGCCGGTCAGCCACTGGTCGACGTCGCCTTGGCCGGCTTGGTCCAAGGTGATCTCCCGCTGGCCGAGCCAGTCCAGGAAGCGGGCCGCAGCGCTGATATTCACGTGGGCATGGCGGGTGTGGGTGCGTGGCCGGGCGCCGCGCTGGGCGGATCGGCGTAGCCGGTTCAGTACCCGCCAGGTCGCGTAGGCGTGGACCAGTCGGCGGTCAGTCGGGCTCGGTATCCCCGCGAGGGTGTCGGTAAGGAAACGTTCGGTGGCCAGCAGCGCTTCGTCGCGGGCGGGCAGCACCATGTTGGCCACCAGGACTGCGCGCAGGTAGCCGGCGGCCCGAGGACGGGGATGGGCGTCCAGTGTCTGGTGGCTGACCGCCAAAGTGCCTGCGGCCATCGCAGCCAGCAGTGCCGCGCCGGAGTCCCTACGCAGCCAGTTCAACGCGCTGCGCGGGTTGTCGGTGGCGATGATCGCCTCATAGACCGGTGCCAGGGCCGGAGGGATCAGGTCGCCTCCGCCGCGCAGCAGCTCTGTTGCGCGGCGGCGCAGCGCGCATCGGGGGCACCTGCCGCGTTCGTAGAGCTTGTCCTCTGTGGCGCAGTCGGTGCACACATGTGAGGCGGATAAGTGTGAGCTCGCTGTGGTGGTGCAGTCCGCGCAGGTAGTTGCCTGTGGCCCTGGGGGGTCGACTAACCGGCGTTGCTGGCGGCAACCGGCGCAGGTACCCCGACGGCGCAGCGCCGCGGTATAGCAGGAGTCACACACCGGGCCCTCGGGCCAGCGGGCTGACGGCGGGCGCTCGTTTCCACAGTGCGCACAGACAGCTGTGGCGCGCACGACGCATTTGGTGCAGACAGGGTTCGGGCCGGTAGCGAACGAGCACGGCCGGCGTTGCTGGCAGCGGCTGCAGATCGCCTGCGGCATCTTGAAGCAGGCGTCGCAGATATCGGGTAGCCCATCGCGGCCGCGGCACGCGATTCGGCGGGTTCTGCCGCATTGTCCGCATGGTCGTTGCGGGCGGTCGTAGCAACGGGCACATACCGGCCGGTGGTCCTCGTCCCGACCTGCGACCGGTTTGACGACTCCGCAGCGGGAGCAGGCGGTAGCCAGCTGGCGGCTCCGGCACCGCCGGCACACCCCACCGCAGGCCGAGCGGATCAGTGGCTGGTTGGTGCGCGCGCACATCGCGCACGTCGGCTCGCGCAGTGCCGCGCCTCGCTCGCGCAGCTCGTTCACCAGCCGGCCCACCACCGGCGGTGCGCCCAGCTGCAGCGCACTCGGGCCAACAGACAGCGCCTCGGCGAGGTCCCGGACGACCTGGGGGCTGGTCGCAACGGCGTTCACCGCGGCCCGGACCGCCAGCGGAGCCATGCCTGGGACTGCGGCGGCGGCCACGGCGATGATCTGCTCCCGTCGGCACACCGGGCAAGGCCGTCCGGCCTGTCGGCCAGCCACCGGGTGAGCGGCACACCCGTTTTCTCCGGCCACTTCCTCAGTCCGGCCCCAAGGGCAGGACACGTGCCCGTTTTGGGTGCGGTGGTTGGTCTGCTGATGTGTCGCGGCGAGCCGCTTGGGTCCGGGACGCCCGGTAGGGCTCGACCAGATCCGAGGGAGCGCAACCTAAGATGTCACACAGCGCCGCCAGCGTCATCAGGGAGAGCCGCTCAGGGACCTGGGCGACCAGCCGGTAGACCTGTTCACGAGACAGCGTGACGTCGCGCTCCGCCAACAACGGCACCAGGTCCGTGGTGGCGAACAATCCCGCCTGGGCCATCACCTGACGCAGGTGCCAGTGGTATCCCACCTTGATGCTCATCGGTAACCATCCTGCTGGCCGCCCAAGACTCCGTCCAGCGCGGCGCGCAGCATCCGGTTCTTCGCGTCGGCTCCCACATGGGTATAGACCGCGGTCGTCGAGGCCCACGAATGCCCGACCTGCTGCTGGACGAACAATGGGTCCACCCCATTCTCGATCAGGTGCGAAACATACGAATGCCGCAGGCAGTGCACCGAAAGCTCAGGTGGCAGTCCGGCTCTCGTGCGCCACAACGCGAACCGGTCATCGACCTGACGAGGCGAGATCCGCCCACCCCGCTCGGTCAGCCACAACGCCGGATGCGCCGCGGCCTCGTAACGAGGACGTACCTCGCTCAGGTACTGCTCGAGGGCTTCGGACGCCCACGGCATTACCGCCGCGACCGCGCGGCGGCGCGGCGGTGAACCCCGCATCGCCTTGCCGTACCGCACCTGAGCGACACCGAACCCGCCAAGTTCAGGGGCCGCCGGGTTCGCGGTGAAGTCGACCACATCAAGCATTGCCACCTCGCGGCGGCGCAGCCCGAACGCGTAACAGACCTTGAACAGCGAGGCGTCTCGAAACGCTGCCAACCACCCCTTGCGCCCGGCCGCGCCCACCTTCTCGACGTGGTCGTCGGCGACGTCGAAGAACGCCTGAAGCTCGGTCCGAGTCAACGGCCGCCGAGCCGGTCGCCCCTCGTACTCCGTGACGTGCGTCGCGGTGTTCCACTCATGACAAACCTGCACCGGAGTAACACCGACCCGTTGCTCACACTCAGCGACCCACCCATAGCGGGCATCACAGACGTAGTCCAAGAACACCGCCAACGCGCCCTGATAGCTGCGCACCGTCGAATGCGCCCAACCACCGGCGGCAACCCAGCGTTCCACCTGCTCCGGAGTCCAACGCCAAGGCCAGGCCCCGGTGAACTCAGCGAATCGGCGAACCGTGCGCTCCCGCGCATCCACGATCGAATCACCCAGCCGGCGAGACTGCTGCTGGCGTCGCCAGCCCGCGAGCATGGAGTCGAACAAGGCCGGCTCAACCCGAATCGGCGTTACTCCCTCGACCAACACCAGCGCCGCCGAACCCGTCACACGAGTCTCTGCCACTTCGTCCCCCCACCGTCACGTGATGACTCACCGTGGCAACAGATGCAACCGAACCAGTTGACTCATCGTGGCAGCCGATGCAACACAGACGATCACACTGCAGGCCAGACGGCGTGTCCCCCCACAAATCAGGCCACAGAGAACAGCGCTCGAATCCCCAATCCCCTTATGGCAGCCCAATCACCCAACACGTCCAATGATGCATTCGATGCAACTCCGCGCACTTTGAGCCATGCGACGTGGGTGTGCCTTAGGTCGTGCGGTGTGAACCGCTTGGCGAAGCCTCCCGCCTTGGCAGCATTGAGGGCAGGGAGCCATCTCTGGTCAGAGAAGTCGCCCGCGTGGATCGGTCGGCCGCCTGTCCAGCGAAGAGAGGCGCTGGAGGTGGAACGGGCGGCC
>JADGOU010000335.1 GCA_017882835.1 Frankiaceae bacterium
GATGCCTTCGATCCGCGAAAGCTCACCCAGGTGCGCGCCCTTGCCGCCAACGGCCGCGACCTGCGTCCGGTCGATCTCCTGGAAACCCAACACGTAGCAGCCCATCCGCTCACCTCCCTCTCGCGAAAGGACGCTCGCCCGCCAACATCATCCCGGTCGGACCGCATCCTGCGATCACCACCGCATGCTCGATCATTGCCACACTCCCGTCGGTGCGTCGAGAGATACATTTGCGCTGCTGCCGTAGCCAGCAAGCGGGCGACATGGCTGGGCATCTCCGAGTACTTGCTGATCGATCCGGGCGAAAAGGCCGCGTCGGCGGGGCAACCAGTGTGTATCCTGGGTGTATGACACGCACCAACATCGACCTCGACGACGAGCTGGTGACAGTCGTCATGCAGCGCTTCAATCTGCGGACGAAGAAAGATGCCGTCGACTTCGCGCTGCGACGTCTGGCCGGTCCTCCGCTGACTAAGGAGTTTCTGGTCGGTCTGCGCGGCATCGGCTGGGAAGGCGACCTGGCTGAGATGCGGACCAGTACCCCCGCGGCAGGGTCTTGACCGTCATCCTGATCGACACGTCCGCGTGGATTGAGTATCTGCGGGGGACTGACTCCCGTGCGGCCCAAGAGGTGGAACGCCGCCTCACCGGGGCAACCGATCAGGTCGTCATGACAGCGCCGATAGCGATGGAGCTGCTCGCCGGTGCCCCGAACGCGTCGGCGCTGCTGGCGCTCGAAACATTGACCAACGGGTTACCGTGGCTGGACATCGATGTGCGCTTGGACTTCCACGCCGCGGCCGCCGTCTATCGGACTGGTCGCGCTCGGGGGTACACCGTGCGTAGCTTGGTTGATTGCCTCATCGCGGTCGTCGCGGCTCGGCACGGTGTCACACTGCTGCACCGAGATGCGGACTTCGACATGCTTGATGCTTGTCTGCCGGAGCTCGGCACCATCTCGCTGACTTGAGCCGACGAGCACGGCCGAATGGGTTCGCTGCAGGTCATCCGAAGTCGAGCGCATCCTCCTCGACCTCGCTGAGCACCCGCACCCACTGCACTCGGCCCAGCCGGTGGTTATGGCTGACCTGATCCGGCAAGTGCTGTGCCCGGAGCCGGTCGCCGACGAGGTCTTCCGGCAGCACGATGGCCTCCGACTGGGTGCCGGTCCGAGTGAGGTCGGAGATCTGCGCTAGCCAGGACCATTCGAGATCGTCGAACTTGCCAGCGTCGAAGCCGTCCAGAAGATCGTGCAGGGCCTCGATCAAGTCCCTGGCGGCTTTGTGGTCGTCCACCCCGGCCAGCCAGCCACCCGGGGTCGTGTCGAGGCCCGCTCCCGGTTCCGCGGCCGGCCAGTTCAGGGGCAGTGCGGACAGCGCGGCCGGGCGCTTGAGGGACTGACCGTCGCCAGGTCGCGCGCCCGCTTTGGGTTGACCGCGACCGGTGGCGAGCAGCGCGGCGGCCTCGGCCCGACAGTCCGCGCCGGGCACATCGACCTCGGGGCAAGGACACAACGCCGGGTGCGACCATGCCGGAGCCGTAAGGTCAACAGGTGAGGAGGCGCCGAATGAGCCTCAGTCAACCCGACGTACGCATCGGTGTTCGCAGGCCGACCGATACCTGACGCCGTCACGTGCGCAGTCGAATCGGAGCCGGCCAGTCGGCCGTCAGTTTGATCAGGTCTAGGTTGCGACAATCCGGGGACTTCGGTGCGGACTGGACGGCGCGCGACCGGGCGACCTGGTGGGTGCTCATCGCCTGGCTGCTGTTACGAGTGGTGTACCTGGTCAACGGCCTTGTTCTGCTGGCCACTGGCTGGTCGGTCTTCGCCCACCGCTGGATGCAGCTCGGGCTGATGATCGCCATCACGGCCGAGACCGCCGTACTGGTGCCGGTCACGCTGCGCCGCCGGTCCTACGCCAGCGCCGCCGTGATCTGGGCCGACGTCACGGTGGTGTGCGTCGGGCTGGTTCTCAACGGCCACGCGCTGGGACCGGGAGTGGTCGACAGCGGCCTGAACTGGTTCTTCGCCGTCAGCTTGGGGAGCGCGGTCGGCGCCGCCGTCGGGCTGCCCCCACCACAGGCAGTCGTCGCAGTCCCGGCCATCGGCTTGGCGCACTGCCTGCCGGTGGCGCGGTCCTGGACGGGCAGCGGCGCGGCCGGGGGTGTACAGGTCCTCGCCTACGCGCTGATCGGCTGGCTGCTGGTCCGGCAGTTGCAGCGCATCGCCGCGGAGACCGATGTGGCGCGCGCGGACGCCGTACGGCTGGCCGCCGAGCTGGAGCGGGAGCGGACCCGACACCTGGTGCACGACCCGGCCGCGGTCCTTTCCTTGCTCGCCCGCAATGACCTGACGGCCGACGTGGCCGAGGTCGCCCGGCGGCAGAGCGCCGTACTGGCCGGCGAACTCCGTCGCTTCCTCGCCGCGGAACCCGAACCCGCGGTGCCGCTGGCTCGCGCGCTGCTCCGGCTGGGGGACGAGTTCGCCGACCTGCCGCTCACGGTGACCGTCGACGAGGTCGAGCGTGACCTGCCCGAACAGGTGAGCCGGGCCGTCGTGGCGGGTGCGCGGACCGCGCTGGTCAACGTCCGGTCGTACGCGCACGCCCGCGAGGTCGTGCTTCACGCCAGCGTGGACGACACCGGCTGGGAGGTCTCGGTGTCCGATGACGGCGTCGGTTTCGACCCGGTGAGTCGGGCGTTCGGGTACGGCCTGCGTGAGATCGTGACGGCCGGTATCCGCCAAGTGGGCGGCGAGGCAACAGTCGAGTCCGAGCCGGGAGCTGGCACGTTCGTGCTACTGCGGTCAGCCGGCCAGATCGCCGGGGGCGACGCCTAGCTCCTGGACCAGCTCGGCCAAGGACCTGTCGGCCAGGAACGCCTGGTACTTGCGAATTCCGGCCGTCAGGTGATCCCGGGCGGTGTCTTCGGTGACGTGCAGGAGCTTGGCGATCTGCGCCCAGCTTCGTCCCTGCACCCGCATGACCAGTACGTCGCGCTGGCGGTCGGTCAGCGTCGCGGGGTGGCCGGCCAGCACCCGGCGCACGGCACCGGCGACCGCCGGGCTGATGACCGACCCACCGGCGGCCACCGTGCGGACAGCCTGCACTTGCATCTCCGGGGCCTCGTTCTTGTGCAGTACGCCGGCCGCACCCGCGGCGAGCGCCGCCGCCAGTACCCGGGGTCGGCCGTCGGAGGTGATGACGAGCACCGGCGGGCCGAGGGGCACGACCTCGCGGACGCCGCGGATTCCGGCCAGCAGCGCACTGGCATCCTCGCGGCGCGCGTCGTTGAGGTTGAGGTCGAGCAGCACCACGTCGACCGTCAGCGGCGCGCTGGCGATCAGGTCCTCGATCCGCCGGAACGCCACGATCTCGGCCGAAGGTCCCAGCCACACGCCGAGGGCGGCCGCAATCGCGGGGGCGTCATCGACCAACGCAACTCGAAGCTGGGCTGGGCCGCCGTCCGCTCCGCTCGCAGTCGCGGCATCTGGGTGCATCAGATCACTATCGGATTGCTCTAGTACGTCGGACAACCCCCGGTTCTGGGGTGCCGCACCCCCGGAGATAGCGGATTGGCAGCGTCGGTCCAGATCGCCAAGGTGGACGGTAGCGGGGGAGCGTGGTCCGGCGCCCGCGGGGGAGCGCCGGACCACCGCTAACGCTGACGCCCACCGCCGGACCGGACGAGCAAGGCAGTGCCACGCAGCCCTGACGGCGCACGGCCAGACAGTGCCAGGGGAGATCGT
>JADGOU010000336.1 GCA_017882835.1 Frankiaceae bacterium
GAGACCGTCCCCGACTCGGTGGTCCGGGCCGCCGACCAGGTGGAGCTGGTCGACATGACCCCCGAGGCGCTGCGCCGACGGATGGCGCACGGCAACATCTATGCGCCAGAGATGATCGACGCGGCGCTGGGCAACTACTTCCGCAGCGGCAACCTCGCCGCGCTACGGGAGCTGGCCCTGCTCTGGCTGGCCGACTCCGTGGACGAGGGGCTGCAGCGCTACCGCGAGCAGCACGGCATCGAAGGCACCTGGGAGACCCGGGAGCGCGTCGTCGTCGCCCTCACCGGCGGTCCGGAGGGCGAGACCCTGATCCGCCGGGCCGCCCGGATCGCGGCCCGGGCCACCGGCGGCGAGCAGCTGCTCGCCGTCCACGTCGCCCGCAGCGACGGGCTCGCCGGTGCCAGCGTGGCCGCGCTCACCAAGCAGCGGGTGCTGGTCGAGTCCCTCGGCGGCAGCTACCACTCGGTGGTCGGCGACAACGTCCCCGCCGCGCTGCTGGCCTTCGCCCGGGCCCACAACGCCACCCAGGTCGTGCTCGGGGTCAGCCGCCGGTCGCCGCTGCGGGCCGCGCTCACCGGTGCCGGTGTCGGCACCACCGTCACCCGGCTGTCCGGGCCGATCGACGTCCACATGCTCAGCCACGCCTACGTCGGCAAGGGCCGGGTGCTGCCGCAGCTCACCCGCGGGCTGTCCGTGCGCCAGCGGCTGGCCGGGGCGGCGGTGGGGGTCGTCCTGCTGCTCGGGCTAACTGTCCTGTTGACCGCGGTGCGCGGCCACATCGGCCTGGGCAGTGACCTGCTGCTCTACCTGGTGGCCGTCGTCATCGTCGCGCTCGTCGGCGGGCTGTATCCGGCGCTGGCCGCCGCGGTAGTCGGGTCGCAACTCCTCAACTGGTTCTTCACCCCGCCGATCCACAGCTTCACCATCGGCAACACCGACAACGTCCTCGCCCTGGCGGTGTTCGTCCTGGTCGCCGCGCTGGTCAGCTCGGTGGTCGACCTCTCCGCCCGGCGCAGCCAGGAAGCGGCTCGGGCCAGCGCCGAGGCCGAGACCCTGTCCACCCTCGCCGGCAGCCTGCTGCGCGGCGAACAGGCGCTGCCCGCCCTGTTGCACCGGGTGCAGGAGGCGTTCGCGGTCACCGCGGTCAGCCTGCTGCGTCGCCAGAGCAGCGCCCCGGGCAGCGCCGGGGTGGCGTCGTCCCGGCCGGATGCGGCCAGCCTGCGCGGCACCTGGGAATGCGTCAGCAGCGTCGGGGACGACCCGTGTCTGCATCCCGAAGACGGCGACGCCGAGGTATCGGTCGGCGACGAGCTGGCGCTGGTGCTGCGGGGACGGGTCCTGCCGGCCGAGGACCAGCGGGTGCTCGCCGCCTTCGCCGCCCACGTCGCCGCCGCCTACCAGCAGCGGCAGCTGCAGGCCGCCGCGGCCGCCGCGGCCCCGGTGGCCGAGGCCGACCGGATGCGAACGGCGTTGCTGAACGCGGTCAGCCATGACCTGCGCAGCCCGCTGGCGGTGGCCAAGGCGGCCGTTTCCAGCCTGCGATCGGCCGAGGTGCACTGGCCGGAGCCCGATCGGCAGGAGCTGCTCGCCAGCGCCGACGCCGCCCTGGACCGGCTCACCGAACTGGTCACCAATTTGCTCGACCTGTCCCGACTGCAGGCGGGAGTGCTCGCGGTGTTCCCCCGCCCGGTCGGCCTGGACGACGTGGTCAGCCGGATCCTCGACCAGGGCACACCGCCCGACGCGGTCGAGATCGACGTCCCGCCCGAGCTCCCCGAAGTGCTGGCCGATCCGGGACTGCTGGAGCGGGTGGTCGCCAACCTGGTGCAGAACGCCCTTCGGCACAGCCCGCAGGGCTTTCCGGTACGGCTGGCCGGTAGCGCCCACGGCGCCGCGGTGGAGCTGCGGGTGATCGACCGGGGGCCCGGCATTACGGAGACAGAACGGGAGCAGGCGTTCGCCCCGTTCCAGCGGCGCGACGACCTGTCGACCAGCACCAGCGCCGGCGTCGGGCTCGGCCTGGCGATCGCCCGCGGCTTCACGGAAGCGATGGGGGGGACCCTGTCCATGGACGACACCCCTGGCGGTGGCCTCACGATGGTGATCTCCCTGCCCGCCACCGGCCCGCTCCAGGCACCAGGCGGGCCGGTCGCCGGCGCGGCGACCGACCGGCCGGATGACCGCTGGCCGCCGGGTGCCACCGGCGCCGCCGGATCACCGGCCAGCGGAGCAGCGAAGTGAGGACCCACGTCCTCGTCGTCGAGGACGAGCCGGCGATGCGCCGTGCCCTGGCCCTGAACCTCACCGCCCGCGGCTACCGGGTCAGCGTCGCCGAGGACGGCACCACCGCCCTGAACGCCGCGGCCAGCGGGGCCCCGGACGTCATTGTGCTCGACCTCGGGCTGCCTGACCTCGACGGCATGGACATCATCCGGGCCGTGCGGGGCTACTCCCGGACGCCGATCGTCGTGCTGTCCGGCCGCGCCGGCAGCGGCGACAAGGTGGACGCGCTCGACGCCGGCGCCGACGACTACGTCACCAAGCCCTTCGACGTCAACGAGCTCGTCGCCCGGCTGCGCGCCGCCACCCGCCGCGCCGGCAGTGACGATGCCCACACCCTGATCCGCATCGGCCACACCGCCATCGACCTAGCCGGGAGGACGGTGACCCGCAGCGGACCCGACGGGCAACCGGAGCGGGTAACGCTGACCCCCACGGAGTGGCAGCTGCTGGAGGTCCTGCTCACCCACCCGGGCCGACTCATCAGCCAGCGTCAGCTGCTGTCGGAGCTGCGCGGCCAACCCGGCTACACCGACAGCAGCTACCTGCGCCTCTACATCGCCCAACTCCGGCACAAACTCGAGGACGAACCCAGCCGCCCCCGCCATCTGCTCACCGAGCCCGGCATGGGCTACCGCTACCAGCCATGAGCCGCGTTTCATCCCTTCAGCCCTGTTGGCTGGCGCCAAGTAGGCACCGATCAGGGGATGCGGGTCATTCGGGCACCGGGTGGCTCTCGGCCAGCGCGGCGCCAACCTGGTCTACCAACGCGACGGCGACGAGCCGCTGCTCCAGGGTGGGCCGGGTGTCGGGGGCGGGGTCAGCTGGAACCGACCCTGCAGGATGCCGCCGCTCTCCACCAGCAGCTTTGTCTCTCGGTCGCGGGGCAGGCCCTCGGCCTCCCCGTCCCAGGCACGGTGCCCGGCCACGACGTGACCGTTCCGCTGCAACCGGGGCGGATTGCCCAGGCCGGCGACCCCGTGCTGGAACTGGCAGGAGCGCAGCGAGAGCAACCGAACCAGCCGATCGGACAACTCCGTGATCACGGCCGAGGGCGAGCCGCCGGCGGCCACGGCCTCGGCGGTGGCGTAGATTCCACCGAGGTAGCCCGCCCGCCGACCTGCGGCCACATGCTGGCGACGTCCCCAGACCGCGAGTTCGGTGACGGCCACGCCGATGAGGAGCAGCAGGACGGTCGGCTCGGCGTCGGCCCGGCGAGTGATGTCGAACCGCTCGTAGCTAGCTGGGGCACGACGACGCCGAACGGGGGCTGGGACGCCTGGCTCACCGCCCAGTTGGCCGAGCCGGGATGGGGAGAGGACCACGGATGCCGACGACGCTGGAGCAGGCCAAAGCCGATCTGATCGACCGCGCCATCCAGACGCTTCGCCAGGGCAGCGGCGGGCTGGCGCAGTTGGAGGCCGCCGGGTTCGAGTGCTTCCTGCGGGAGTACTACCGGCGC
>JADGOU010000337.1 GCA_017882835.1 Frankiaceae bacterium
GGTGGGGACTGGTCGCGCTACGCCGCCGAACTTGCCCGGATCGGCGGTCACGGCACCTGACGAGTGCCCCTGCGTCAACACCCCGACCTACAGGCACTCACGTAGTTGGAACACTGCTGGTTACCAGTATCGCGTCGGGCGCGAACGTGAAGGTCGTGCAGCAAATGCTCGGGCACAAGTCCGCGATCATGACGCTCGACCTGTATGGGCACCTGTTCCCGGACCGGCTGGACGAGGTCGCCGACCGTCTGGACGCCGCGGCTCGCGCTGTTGTGTACCCGTTGTGTACCCGGGCCGACATCATCCCGATGTCGGTGAGCTGAGAAATGACCAATCCCCCCGGAAACCGGGGGGATTGAATGTAGCCCCGACGGGATTCGAACCCGTGCTACCGCCTTGAGAGGGCGGCGTCCTAGGCCACTAGACGACGGGGCCGTGCTGGGTCAGAAGTGCTGACCCGACGTACTGAGGGTGGCCCGAGACCGACCCAGGCTGCTCGGCCCGCGCCGTGGCTGGCATGGACCGCTGGGGTACCTGGACTCGAACCAAGACTAACTGAACCAGAATCAGTCGGGCTGCCAATTACCCCATACCCCACCGGGCGCACCGTGCGGTCCACGAAGACCACGCCGGCATCGCCGTGTATTGAGAATACCCGACGCGCGGACGGCCGACCAACTACCCCCGGCCACGCCTCATCCCACGACCGGCAAGCCGCCGCGGGACAGCCGGGGACACTGGCGTACTGTCACACGCGGCGCGACACCGGTCCGGTCCGTTGACCGGCAGTGAACCGGTGCCCCCGCCCGTGTCCTCCGCAGGGGATGACGACGTGCAGCAGTACCGGGAGAGGGTGACTGTCGTGGCCATCGCAGACAGGCCGACGGAGCTTTCCGAGCAGGTGCTCAAGTCAGTGCAGAAGGGGCAGCAGGATGCCATCGAGGCCGTGCACTCGTTCATGGAAGCGGTCGACGACGCCCTGCCCAGCATCCGGCCGGAGAAGCGCCAGCACGTGTTGGAGTCCGCATTCTCGATGACCGACCGGCTCGTCGAGACGCAGTACAGCTTCCTGCGCGACGTGGTACGCGGGGCCGGTGAGTCACTGGGAGCCACGAAGCATTCCGACAGCTGACCGGACGGGCGACCGGGGCTTACTCCTCCGGGACGACGTCCAGCGCCGCCTGCACTCGACGCAGCGTCCGCTCCCGGCCCAGCAGGGCCATCGAGTCGAACAGTGGCGGCGCCACCCGCCGCCCGCTCACCGTCACGTAGAGCGGGGCAAACGCGTGTCTCGGCTTGATGCCGAGCCGGTCGACCAGGGCCGCCCGCAGCACCGCCTCGATTCCCGCGGCGTCCCACTCGGCCAGGCCGGCCAGTGCCGCGGCGGCGGCCGCAAGCTGCGGTCGGGTCTGCGGGAGCAGCGTCTTGGCGGCCTCTGCGGGGTCCACCACGAACGCCGACTCAGCGACGAACAGGAACCGCAGCAGCTCCGGCGCCTGGGTCAACCGGGACAGCCGGGTCTGCAGCAGCGGCGCCACCGCGGTCAGCAGCCGGTCCTGCTCGGCGGTCGGGGGGTGCGCCACCAGCCCGGCGGCCTGCAGCATCGGCACCAGCCGAGCCCGGAAGTCCGCCGGCACGAGCCCGCGGATCTTCTCGCCGTTGACCGCCTCGAGCTTCTTGACGTCGAAGCGCGCCGGGTTCTTCGAGACCCGCTCGAGGTCGAAGCTGGCCACCATCTCGTCCAGGCTGAACAGCTCCACATCGTTCCCCGGCGACCAGCCGAGCAGCGCCAGGTAGTTCACCATGGCCTCCGGCAGGAACCCTTCGCGCCGGTAGTAGGCGATCGAAACCTCGCCGTTGCGCTTGGACAGCGGCCTGCCGTCGTCTCCGGTGATCAGCGGCAGGTGCCCGAACCGCGGCATGTCTTCGGCGGCTACGGCCAACGCGGCGTACAGGGCCAACTGCCGCGGCACGGAGGACAGCAGGTCCTCGCCCCGGATGATATGCGTGATCTTCATCAGTACGTCGTCGACCGAGGCCGCGAGCATGTACAGCGGGTGGCCGTCACTGCGGGTCAGGGCGAAGTCGGAGATCAGCGCATGGTCGAACGTGACCTCACCACGCACCAGGTCGGTGAATGTCGACGACCCGGGCGGCATCCGGAACCTGATCACCGGCGCCCGGCCCTGCGCGCGGTGGGCGGCGACCTCGGCCGGACTCAGCGACCGGCAGTGCCCGTCGTACCCGGGCGGCCGGTGGTCGCGACGGGCCTGCTCGGCGCGGGCATCCAGCTCCGCCCGACTGCAGAAGCAGGGGTATACCGCGCCCTGCTCCAACAGCTGGGCCACCACGCCGGCATAGATCTCCAGCCGCTCGCTCTGCCGGTACGGCGCGTACGGCCCGCCGCTGCCCGGGCCCTCGTCCCAGTCCAACCCCAGCCAGCGCAAGACGTCCAGCGCCGCGTGGTAGGCCTCGTCGGTGGCCCGGGAGCGGTCGGTGTCCTCGACCCGGAACACGAAGGTCCCGCCGTGGTGACGGGCGAACGCCCAGTTGTACAGCGCGGTCCGCACGTTGCCCACGTGCAGGTCACCGCTGGGCGCCGGCGCGAACCGGACCCGGACCGCGGCCGTTGAGCCGCCGGCGTCGTCAACCACGCGCGACCACCGGGTTGGTCAGCGTGCCGATGCCTTCGATCGTGACCGCAACCTCGTCGCCCACCCGCATCGGCCCGATGCCGGCGGGGGTGCCAGTGAGGATGACGTCGCCGGGCAGCAGGGTCATGCAGGTGGTGATGTAGGCGATCAGCGTCGGGATGCCGTGCACCAGCTGCGAGGTCCGGCCGGCCTGCTTGACCTCGCCGTTGAGCGTCGTACTGATGGCCAGATCGTCCGGCTCGATGTCGGTGGAGATCCACGGCCCGAGCGGGCAGAACGTGTCGTAGCCCTTGGCCCGCGCCCACTGCCCATCGGCGCGCTGCTGGTCGCGGGCGGTGACGTCGTTGGCGCAGGTGTAGCCGAGCACGACGTCGTACGCCGTCTCGACCGGCACATCACGGCAGAGCCGGCCGACGACGACGGCCAGCTCCCCCTCGTAGTCCACCCGCTCGGATGACGGCGGATAGGCGATGGGGTCGCCCGGGCCGGTCACGGTAGTGGACGGCTTGAGGAAGATCAACGGTGCGGCCGGCGCATCCCCGCCCATCTCAGCGGCGTGCTCGGCGTAGTTCTTCCCGATGGCCACGACCTTGCTCGGGATGATCGGTGCCAGCAGCCGGACGTCGGCCCGCGGCAGCTGGCGGCCGGTGAGTCGGAAGGTGCCGATCGGATGTCCCTCGATCTCCGCGATCGTGGCCTCGGCGCCGTCGCCCTCGACGACACCGAACGCGGGGTCGCCCCCGGCGGAGAACCTGGCGATGCGCACGGGGCAAACGCCCTTCCATCCGACGCCCTTCCATCCCACCTGGAGGCACCCCCAGGCTATCGCCCACCGAGCCGTGCCATTCCCGGCCGGTCAGGGTCATTCCCGGCCGGTCAGGGTCATTCCCGGCCGGTCAGGGTCATTCCCGGCCGGTCAGGCCATTCCCGGCCGGTCAGGGTGGTGGCGACCGGACTGAGGCCGTGCGGTTCGATGGGCTCGACCAACCAGAAGCACCCTGTCGAGGGAGCACCCATGTCCGAGGAGTCCTACGGGATCGAAGCCCCCGAGCCCAAACCGATCGACGAGGAGAAC
>JADGOU010000338.1 GCA_017882835.1 Frankiaceae bacterium
TACCCGCGGCTGCTGGAGACAAAGCGGCGCTACGACCCGGACAACCTGTTCCACCTCAACCAAAACATCCAGCCGTGAGCGCTGCTCCGTCGGCGCAACCACATGAGGAGGAGCAATGCGTGTCATCAACCGAACAGAACTGCCGATCGCGATCGAGGGCGGCGGGGTAGACTTCCGGATGGATCGGACGGGACGGTCACAGCGTCGCATGGGTGCGTCTGCCGGCCGGCGCCGACTGCGTCCCGGTCTTGCCGTGGTCGATGGCTTGACGGTGCCGATGGCCTGCGCCGGAAGCTACCCCGGGTTGCCAACCGTGTGATCAAACAGTGAATCGGATTCCGCCCTGGGTGCTGGTTTCGGCCGGAGCCGCCCCCGTGCTGCTCAGCGGCGGCTGAACGCTGGCCGCAGCTCGACAGCCGCACGGTTATGTCGCGGTCCGGGACACAATCAGCGCGCTCGCCGCGCGCGGAGCGACCGACCGCTGGGTGATGACCGCAGCGCTGGCCGGGCTGGGCGCCTGCCACGTCATCACCGCGACCGGTCTGCGACCCGGGCGCGGCGCCGGCCGGATGGTGCTGGCCTTCGGTGGTGTAGCGACTGTCTTGGTCGCGGCGTTCCCCGAGCCTTCGCAGGGAGGCTCGGAGGCTCACACGGTGGCCGCCTCCCTCGCGTTCACCTCCCTCGCCATCTGGCCGGCCTTCGCCGTACGCCGGGTGCCCGGGGCGCCGCTGCTAACTCCGACCGCCTGCGTCGCCGCCACGGCGTCCACGGCGCCGCTGACGACCTCGCCGAGGCCGAACGCAGCCTCGACTACCACCCGACTACGGTCCCCGACCGATCCGCGGAGAACATCACCCCGGAGCGAGTGGCGTCCACCATCCGCTGCACGACGACGGCGATGGCCGGCTCCGCACTCCAGTCCTCGCCCCACCCGATAGGCGACCACCACCTCCGGCACCGACGCGGCCCGTCCCGGACGCCGGCGACCAGGGCCCGTTGACCATGGAGTCGATGCGGCGGGGTCGACACATGGCCATCTCTGCTGCTCCGGGGCGCGACTAGCGTGTGCCCCGGGTTCGGTGGCCGGCCGGCCGGCTCCAACTCCCCTGGATGTGACTCGACGACCGCCAGCAGCGGAAGGAGCTGATCATGCCCTTCGACTGTGATGCGCTGCTGGCCGACGGCAGCGTGGTGACGATCCGGCCGGCCGCCGCGGCCGATCGTGACGCCCTGCGCGCTTTGCACGAGGGGCTGTCGCCGGAGTCGCTGTATCTGCGGTTCTTCAGCGTCAGCCGGCAGGCTGCACTGGAGTACGTTGACCGGCTGCTGCTGCCGCAGACCTCCGATCACGCCACGCTGGTCGGGGTAGCCGGCGACCGGATGCTGGCCGTCGGGAATTTCGAGCGCCTCGACGGCTCGCCGGAGGCGGAGATCGCGCTGGTGGTCGCCGACCCCGAGCACGGTCGCGGGGCGGGGACCCTGCTCATCGAGGACCTTGCGGTGCTCGCCCGGGAGGGCGGGATCCGACGGTTCCGCGCGGAGATCCTCGCCGAGAACGCGACGATGCTGCATGTGCTCGCCGACACCGGCTTCCCGGTGGCGAAGCGGTACGACGACGGCGTCGTCGACGTGATCGTCACGCTCGATGCTGACGAGACCGTACTCACCGCGGTGGACAAGCGGGACCAGCACGCCACCGTACGCAGCCTGGAGCGGGTGCTGCGACCACGCTCGGTGGCGTTGATCGGGGCCAGCCGCAAACCCCACGCTGTCGGGCACGAGGTGCTCCGCAACCTGCTCGCCTCCGGGTTCTCCGGTCCTATCTATCCGGTGAACTCGCGGGCCGACCGAGTGCTCGGCGTTGCCACCTATCGCAGCGTCGAGGACATCCGGGATCCGATTGACCTCGCGGTGATCGCGGTTCCGGCGGCGCAGGCCGAGGAGGCGGTCGCCCAATGCGGTCGCCGTCAGGTCCACGGGGTCGTGGTGCTCTCCGCGGGGTTCGCCGACACCGGAGCGGCCGGGGCCGCCTCGCAGCAGGCACTGCTCCGCCTCGCCCGCCGCTACGGCATGCGGCTGATCGGCCCGAACTGCATCGGGGTGGTCAACACCGAGCCCGCTGTGCGACTCAACGCCACGTTCGCCCCGACGCCACCGCGCCCCGGGCCGATCGGTTTTCTGTCCCAGTCCGGGGGTTTAGGTATCGCCCTGCTCGAGCGGGCCACCGCGCTGGAGGTGGGCGTATCCACCTTCGTCTCCGTCGGCAACCAGGCCGATGTCAGCACCAACGACCTGCTGTGGTGGTGGGAACAGGATTCCGCCACCGGAGTCATCGCGCTCTACGTGGAGTCGTTCGGAAACCCCCGGAAGTTCGCCCGGATCGCACGGCGCGTCTCCCACAGCAAACCCATCGTCGCGATCAAAGGGGGTCGCTCTGCGGTCGGAGCGCGCGCCGCGCGCTCCCACTCGGCTGCCGCAGCTACGCCATCAGCCGAAGTCGCGGCTCTGTTCCAGCAGGCCGGGGTGGTGGCCGTGGACACACTCGGCGAGCTGTTCGGCGTCGCCACCGTCCTCACCCACACTCGGCTGCCGGCCGGCCGCCGGCTCGCCATTCTCGGCAACGCCGGCGGTCCTAACGTCCTGGCCGCTGACGCCGCCGCCGGCACCGATCTCGAGCTGGCCCGGCTGTCGCCAGCCACCACCGACCGGCTCCGCCAGCTGCTCGCTCCCGGCGCGTGCGTCGACAACCCGGTAGACACCATCGCGTCGGTTCGCGGCGATGCGTTCGCCACCGGGCTGCAGGTCATCGCGGCAGACGACGGCGTCGACACGGTGCTCGCTCTGATCACTCCCACGCCGCTGACCGGTCCGCACGAGCTGGCGGACGCGATGGACGCGGTCGCAGCCGAGCTGCCCGTCCCGCTGGTCCTCGTCATCCTCGGTCAAGGCCCCGCAGTCACCGTCCGGACCGGCGGCGCCGCGGCCATCCCCTGCTTCGCCACCCCGGAAGACGCTGTCGGCGCGGTCGCCTCGGTGGCCGGGTACGCCGCCTGGCGGCGCCGGCCGACCGGAACCCCTCCCGAGCTGCCGGACATCGACACGGCCGCGGCCCGACGCCTGGTCGCCGACGCGGTGGCGACGGCACCTGACGGCCGCTGGCTGACCCCACCGGCAGCCGCCGAGCTGGTCCGCAGCTACCGAATCCCGGTCTGCCCGATCGAAGCCGTGCGCAGCTGCGAGGACGCTCTCGCCGCGGCCCGGCGGCTGGGATGGCCGGTCGCGCTCAAAGCCGCCGACCCGCAGCTGGTACACAAGAGCGACGTGGGCGGCGTCGCCTTGAACCTGTCCAACGAAGCGGCGCTGCGGACAGCCTGGACGGCGATGGCGTCTCGCCTCCCCCTCGACCCGCACGGAGCGACGGTCAGCCCAATGGCGTCACCCGGTGTCGAAACCATCGTGGGCATCGCTTCGGACCCGCTGTTCGGCCCGCTCGTGCTGTTCGGTCTGGGCGGGGTGTTCACGGATCTGTTGCGCGATCGGGCGCTGCGGCTGGTACCACTCACCGACCTCGACGCCGCCGACCTCGTCCGCAGCGTCCGCGCAGCTCCCCTGCTGTTCGGCTACCGCGGCACACCGGCGGTCGACGTTTCCGCCCTCGAAGAGCTCCTCCTGCGCGTCGCGCGGCTCGCCGAGGAACTACCCGACGTCGCCGAACTCGACCTCAACCC
>JADGOU010000339.1 GCA_017882835.1 Frankiaceae bacterium
CTCGTGGCCCCAGGCCAAACCGTGTCCACGACCTGGTCGGTGACGGTGTCGGCGAACGCGCCCGGCGGTGCGGTGACCCTGACGGCCACGACCAGCTACACAGGCTCGGACAGGCTGCCCCCAGGCACCGGCTCGACGACCGTGAACGTGGCGTTCGCGACCCTGGCCGCGGCGTACAACACCGTCGGCGTGAGTGACGACGCCGACCCGGCGGCCGGCAACCTGGACGGTTCCGGGTACAGCTTCTCCGCGCAGGCGCTCGCCTCGGTCGGTGTCACGCCGGGCGGCACGGTCACCAGCGGGTCGACGACCTTCACCTGGCCGGACGTCCCCGCCGGCCAGCCCGACACCGTCACCACTGCCGGGCAGATCATCGCGATGGGCGGGTCCGGCACGTCGCTGTCGTTGCTCGCAGCGGGCACGAACGGCACGCAGACTGGGCCGCTCACGGTGACCTACACCGACGGCAGCACCTCGACGTCGACGGTGACCGTGGCGGACTGGTACTCCAACCAGGCCGTCCCCGGCTGCACGCTGGTGGTCACGGCTCCGTACTGGAACCGCCCGGCCGACAGCACGTTCCCGCGCGACCACAAGGTGCGCCTGTACGCGCCGTCCATCCCTCTCACGGCGGGCAAGCAGGTCGCGTACGTGACCCTGCCGAACAACGGGCGGCTGCACATCTTCGCCGCCACCGTCAACTGATCACGACGCGCCACGAAGCCCGCCCCGACCCTGCCAGCGGTTCTGTGGCCTGTTGTCAATCCCGCCTGCGACTGTCCCATGACGAAAGGACCGCGACACATGCCATCTCCAAACTTCCAAAGCGAACGCCCGGCAACAGCCACTCGGGGACTTAGGCTTCGCGCAGTATTTAGGTGGGTTGCTGTGGGCGTGTCGGGGACTCTACGGGGTTGAGCGTGTAGTTCCAGTCGCCGTGGAAGTCATGTCGATGGAGCTGACCGGCTTCGAGGGTGGCGATGTCGTTGTTGCTGATTCTGATGCCGCGGGGGTAGGTGGTCGTGTCGAGTTCGGCATGGACGCTCAGGCCGGTGGTGGTGGTCACTGCCCGGATGGTTTCGATGACGACCTCGTGCGATTCCAGTGGCCGACCGCGCCAGTTGCGGCTGATCGCGGAGAACAGTCGGTGCTCGATCTTGTTCCACTTGCTGGTGCCCGGTGGCAGGTGGCAGACGGTGATGGCCAAACCAGTCGTGGTCGCGAGCTCGGCCACTTCCGTTTTCCACAGCCGCAGCCGGGATCCGTTGGACCCGCCGGAGTCGGCGGTGATCAGCAGCCGGCCCGCGTTCGGGTAGGTGTCCGCGCCCAGGGTGGTCCACCAGCGGCGGATCGAGGCGACGGCGAACTGTGCGGTGTCGGCGTCGGTGCCGACGTTGACCCAGCCAGTGTTGGTGGTGATGTCGTACACCCCGTAGGGCGCGACCTTGCCCAGGGCGGGGTCGGCGAAGTCGTGGACGTTGACCCGGCGGGGCTGGCCGGCAGGTTCCCATTCGCGCCCGGCCGCAGCGTAGTTGCCGATCAGCTCCTTCTTCTTGGTGTCCACGCTGATCACCGGATCACCGGAATCCTGGAACGCGCTCACCTGGTCGTTGAGGTAGGCGAACTGGGCGTCCCGGTCCGGATGCTGTTTGCCCTGGGCGGTCTTGACGTTCGACTGCAACGAGTACCCGGACTCCTTCAACAGCTTCGCGACGGTCCGGGCCGAGACCCGATGACCCTGCAAAGCCAGCGCGGCAGCCAGGTTCGCCGTCGACTTCGTCGTCCACCGCAACGAGCACATCGGATCCCCGCGTGACTCCGGCTCCACCAAGGCGTCCAACGCCGCCAGCAGACCAGGATCGGTACGTGCCAATCCTGGGCGGCCCGCCCCCGGACGACGCACCCGCCCCGGGATCGGCTCCGGGTAGTCGAGCTCCCGCACCCCTTGGGCGACCGTGTCCGGGTGTCCACCCGAAGCAGCCGCGACCACCGTGATCCCACCCCGGCCCAACGCCTTGGCCTCAGCGCCCAGCAGCAGACGCCACGCCCGCTCATCCAGATGGGCCCTAATCATCGACAACCGGGCCACCATCGCGTCGGCATCCACCGCAGGCAGGGTCATACCACAACCCTACCGAACAAGAATCGACATACCTAGTTAATTACTGCGTGGCCTCTAACGTCAGCGGATGGGGAGTTGGCGCGAGGTCATCGGGCACGACGGGTATTTTGTGGCGACGTTGCGGTTGACGACGCCACAGGAGGGCGGGCGCAGCCGAGCTGTGCAGTCCGGATACCACGCCCAGTGGTGGTTGGTCGAAGCCGCTGGCGAGTCGTGGCGGGGGTCAGGGCCCATCGACATCGTTGGTGATACCCGAAGCATCAAACCGGGTCGGCAAGGGGAGGTCCGGATTTACCCGATGGACCCGGCGCAGTGGCGTGACGTGACTGCCGGAGCAGTCCTGCATCTTCGGGAGCGAGTAGGTCAGACCCTTGGGGTTGCTGCTGTCGCTGAACGTGTTCGGGTACCGCAGGATGCGCCACTGCGACTCGAGGCGGTACGGCTGCCCCCCGGTGCTGCCTGGCTTAGCTCGCCGAAACTCTCAGAGTGAACGGGTTCAGGCACGCGCTCAGCGGTACGTCGTGCCGAGGATAGGACACATGCGCCTTCAAGGCGTGCAGCCCGCTGCACTGACGAAGTTGTATCGGGACCTGCGCGATGCCGGCGGTGTCCAAGGCAGAGGGCTGTCTCCTCGGACCGTCGACTACGTCCACGCCGTGCTACGTAAGGCATTCAACGACGCGGTGCGCGTCGATCAGATTCTGGCCTCGAACCCAGCCGAGCGTGCCAAGCGCCCTCGCCGTGTGGCTGCGGCCCCTCGCGAAGTCTGGACAAGGGAGCAGCTTCTGGCGTTCCTCGAGTCGGCCGAGAGTCATCGGTTGTACCCGTTCTTCCATCTTGCTGCGTACTCGGGTGCACGTCGCGGCGAGCTACTCAACCTGCGCTGGGCTGATGTCGACCTGGCGGACGCGACGATCCGGATTCGGGGCACGACCGCGGTCATCGCGGGCAAGCGAGTCGAAGGCACGACCAAAGGCGGAAGAGAACGCGTTGTGACCCTCGGCCGAGGGACCATCAAGATCCTCACGGCCCACCGCGCGAACCAGGGTCGTGATCGGCTACTCGCCGGTCCGGACTGGGCCTCAGGTGACTACGCCTTCACCAGGTCCCTCGGTCTTCCGCTGTACCCGGACACGGTCTCGCAGCTCATGCCGAAGCTGATCGCCGCGCACAACAATCCTGCATCCGGCTCGCCCCCGTCGATCGTGTTGCCGCATGCTCGCCTGCACGACCTGCGCCACGTCCACGCGACGATCCTGCTGCTCGCCGGAGTGCCGGTCCATGTCGTTGCCGATCGGCTCGGCCACGCTGACGCCGCCATCACGCTGCGGGTCTACGCGCACGTTCTTCACGATGACGCCGCCAGGGTGGCAGACGTCTTCGCACAAGCGCTTGGCGTTCGCGTTGACAGTGCCTGAGGGTCGGGTGTTAGCAAGGGTGTTAGCAAACACGCCACCGACAATGCAAGAGCCCCGGCCCGCACGAAGCGGACCAGGGCTCTGAACTGCGAGTTTCCGTCTCAACACGGAGCGCGCCCGAAGGGATTCGAACCCCCAACCTTCTGATCCGTAGGATCCGGCGTCGACAATCTTCAGGCTCGGAGGCC
>JADGOU010000340.1 GCA_017882835.1 Frankiaceae bacterium
GGCTTAGGGAACCGATCAGGCCAGCCGAAGATAGTCCTATTGGTCGATGTCGCCTGACACATCTGTTTCCGTAACGTTCACCTATGGCCGTTACCGCGGGTCGCGTGATTACAGCCGGTCGTCGAGATCGTGAGGTAGCCGAGATGGGCTCAGCCAAGGATCCTTTGGGGGCCTGGTCGGCCGGGGCGGCCTGCAGAACCGGTCACCCCGACGAGCTCTTCGTCCAAGGCGCGGCGCAGAACCGCGCCAAGGCGGTCTGCGCCGGCTGCGTGGTCCGAGTGGAGTGTCTCGCCGATGCCTTGGACAACCGGGTGGAGTTTGGCGTCTGGGGCGGGATGACCGAGCGGGAGCGGCGCGCCCTGCTGCGCCAGCGACCGAACGTAACGTCCTGGCGGCGACTGCTCGAGGCGGCCCGGCGCGAGCACGAACGCAACCGCCTCCTGCGCGCCGCTGGCTAACTCAGGCAGCAGCAAAACCCGGACCCCGGGCCCGACTCAGCCGGCGGCGGCGACTCGCCCGGGGGCTCCGGCGGCACTGGCTGCGGCTAGGTCGTGCCCCACCGCGCGTAGCCCGTCCAGATCGTGCACGTCACCGGCGAGCGCGGCCACCTCGACCACCGGGACACGAGGATGGGCGCTGGTGAACCGCTCCTCAAGCCGCTGCTCCCGTGATCCCAGCCGAACCCGGTCGGAATGCACCCGCAGTACGGCGGCGGCCAGCGGTGCCTCGGCGCGTTCCTCCAGCGTCTCGGCTGCCACCAGGCTGCGTTCCGCGGTCAGCGACGCCGCCGCGCTGCGGTGGACTCGGTTGACCACCAGCCCGGCCAGCGGCATCTCGTCGTCGGCGAGGCGCTCCACAAAGTACGACGCTTCCCGCAGCGCGTCCGGCTCCGGCGCCGCCACCACGACGAAGGCGGTCCCCGGCGCCTTGAGCAGTCGGTACGTCGCATCAGCTCGCTCCCGGAAGCCGCCGAACATCGTCTCCAGGGCGGCGACGAAGGTCTGCAGGTCACGCAGCACCTGGGCGCCGATGATGCGGGTCAGCACGTTGGTCACCATCCCGACGCCGGCGGTGACCACCTTCAGGTAGGCCTTGCCGCCAGCCTTGGCTGGCGCCAGCAGCACCCGGATGAGCCGGCCGTCGAGGAAGGTGCCGAGCCGCTCCGGGGCGTCCAGGAAGTCCAGCGCCGAGCGGCTGGGCGGGGTGTCGACGACGATCAGGTCCCAGTCACCGGTGGAACGCAGCTGGCCGAGCTTCTCCATCGCCATGTACTCCTGCGTACCGGCGAAGCTGGAGGACAGCGACTGGTAGAACGGGTTGGACAGGATCTGCTCGGCGCGCACCGCGTCGGTATGGGCGAGCACGATCTCATCGAACGTCCGCTTCATGTCCAACATCATCGCCTGCAGCTCGCCACCGGCCGAGGCGTCGAGGCCGGCCACGGGCCGCGGTGTGTTGTCCAGCATGGTCAGTCCCATCGACTGAGCCAGTCGACGTGCCGGGTCGATAGTCAGCACGACGACCTTGCGCCCCCGCTCGGCGGCCCGCAGCGCCAGCGCAGCAGCGGTCGTGGTCTTGCCGACTCCGCCGGAGCCGCAACAGACCAGGACCGTCTCCCGGTCGAGCATGGCGTCGACGTCGAGCCGACGCGGCGCAGTCCGCCGACTGGAACTGCTGGGAACTGTCATCCCACTCCCTGCTCGCACAGCAGCTCGGCCAGGTTGTAGAGACTGCCGAGGTCAATTTCGTCGGCCAGCAACGGCAGCTCGTACGTCGGTCGACCCAGCTCGATCAGCTCCTCGCGCTCCTGGCTCTCCAGCTCCACCCGGCGGGCGTGGTCGACACTTTCGGCGATCAGGACGTCGACGAGCTCCACCGGGACGTCGAGGTCAGCGCTCTTCAGCCCGGCCCGGATGGCGTCGGAGTCCACCTCACCCCGGGCAACGGCGGCGATATCGGCCGCGGGCAGCAACGGGTCGCGGACCATGTTGACGATCACGGAACCGACCTGCAGCCCGGCGGCCTCCAGCTCGGCGACGCCGTCCACGGTCTCCTGCACCGGCATCTCCTCGAGCAGCGTGACGATGTGCACGGCCGTCTGCGGGGACCCGATCAGGCGCATCACCCTGTCGGCCTGGCTGCGGATCGGCCCCATCTTCGCCAGCCCGGCCACCTCCGTGTTGACGTTGAGGAACCGGGTGATCCGTCCGGTCGGCGGCGCGTCCATCACCACCGCGTCGTAGAGATGACGCCCCCGGTCCCGGCGGTTGGTGGCCTCCATCGCCTTGCCGGTGAGCAGCACGTCGCGCATCCCCGGGGCGATGGTGGTGGCGAAGTCCACCGCGCCGAGGCGGCGCAGGCTGCGGGCCGCCACCCCGTTGTGCCGGATCTTCGCGAACATCTCCAGGTACTCCAGCAGCGCGGACTCCGGGTCGACGGCCAGCGCGTAGACGTCGCCACCCGCCGGTGCAACCGCGACCTTGCGCTCCTCGTACGGCAGCGGGGGTGAGTCGAACAGCTGCGCGATGCCCTGCCGGCCCTCCACCTCCAGCAGCAGCGCACGCCGACCTCGGGCCGCGAGCGCCAGCGCCAGGGCCGCCGCGACGGTGGTCTTACCGGTGCCGCCCTTGCCGGTTACGACGTGCAGGCGTACGCCGTCGAAGTCACCCACACCGACAATCTTACCGAGCGACCGGCCGCGCACCTTCCTCACCGGGGGTGGCGCCGACGACACCCGAATGCAATCCTGGGCTTTCCCGGGCCGTCGACCCGGGTTCGCGTGGGAGGTGCTGCCGTGGCCACGGCCGCCGGAATCATCCTGATCGTCATCGTCATCGCCGTACTCGTGCTGGTCGGCATGGGGGTGCGGATCATCCAGCAGTACGAGCAGGGGGTGGTCTTCCGCCTCGGCAAGGTGCGCTCGGGCACGCGCAGCGCCGGACTGACCTTGATCACGCCGTTCCTGGACCGGCTGCAGAAGGTCAACATGCAGATCATCACCATGGGCGTGCCGGCCCAGGAGGGCATCACCCGGGACAACGTGACGCTGCGGGTGGACGCGGTCGTCTACTTCCGGGTGGTCGACCCGGTCAAGGCGATCGTGAACGTGCAGAATTACCTGTTCGCGGTGTCGCAGGTGGCCCAGACCTCGCTGCGATCGGTGATCGGCCGGACCGACCTCGACGAGATGCTCTCCGACCGGGAGCGGATCAACGCCGAGCTGCGGGGCACCATCGACGAGCCGACCGAGGGTCCCTGGGGCGTCAAGGTCGAGCGGGTGGAGATCAAGGACATCGCGCTGCCGGAGTCGATGAAGCGATCGATGTCGCGCCAGGCGGAGGCGGAGCGGGAGCGCCGCGCCCGCGTGATCGCCGCCGATGGAGAGTTCCAGGCCTCGAAGAAGCTGGCCGAGGCGGCCACGGCGATGTCGGTCGACCCGGCGGCGCTCCAGCTGCGACTGTTGCAGACCGTGGTCGAGGTGGCCGCGGAGAAGAACAGCACCCTGGTCATGCCGTTCCCGGTCGAACTGCTGCGGTTCCTGGAGCGAGCGTCCGGACCAGCGCAGGCGACACCGGCGCCGCCGAGCGCTGCCGGGGCCAGCCCGATGGCGGCGGCTCCCGAGGCGGCGGCTCCCAACGGTGGGGTCGCGCCGGTTACCGCGCCACGCTGACCGCGCTGGATGGCTCCACTTCACCCACGACTGCGGTGCGTCCCTTCACCCAC
>JADGOU010000043.1 GCA_017882835.1 Frankiaceae bacterium
AATCCGGTCACCTTGCCGGGCTGGATGCTAAACGTCAGGGCGTCCACGGCGAGCGTGTCGCCGTACCGCTTGGACAGGTTCATGACCTCGATCACGCGGGTACCTCCTCGTTGTCGCCTCAACGGTAGAGGCAAGCGCGGCCGGTGCCGACCGCCGAGCGGACGATCTTCGGGTCATCCTCGGGAGGTACGCCGGGGCCGACCGGTTGTGGCCGATCCGGGCAACTCGTCAGGCCGCCGCGGCAGCCGGTCGGATGGCGTCGGTGACCGCCCGCACCGGTCGGGCGATCCGCAGCGACAGCACCGCCGCCAGCAGGCTCAGGCCACCGGCCAGGCCAGCGTGTAGTCGCCGAACTGGGTTCGGGCCGCGCCGGCAGCCATCGCGGCCACGGCCGCGCCGACCTGGTGCGAGGCGAACACCCAGCCGAAGATCACCGCCGCGTGCTTCGGCCCGTAGATCTGGCGGCACAACGCGACCGTGGGCGGCACGGTGGGACCCGGACGCCGGTGACCAGGCCGCGGGAGGTTTGAAACCACCTGGTCGCCACCGTGGCCGCAAAGACCAGCGCCACGGAGCCGGTGCCCACCCCGACCAGCACCCCCAGAGCAGCACCAGCTGCCAGCTCGCGGAACACCGTGAGCCCACTGCCCGTGGCCACCAGCAGCAGGGCCGAGGTCACCAGGCGGCGTAGCCCGAAGCGCTCCATCAGCGCGGCGGCGAACGGTGCGGTCAAGCCGAAGAGCACCAGGTTGACCGAGACCGCCAGCGAGATCGTGGTCCGGCTCCAGCCGAACTCCTCCTGCAGCGGCACGATCAGCACGCCCGGTGTCGCCCGGAAGCCCGCCGCCCCCGAGCAGCGCGACGAACGCCACGGCCGCGACTGTCCACGCCCGGTGCAGGCGGCGCAGCCGCAGCACGAGGGCCGTCGGTGTGCTCACGACGCCAACCGACGAGCGCCGCTGCCGGGCCGCGGGGCGAGATCGTCCCGGCCGGACAGCACATGGGCGTTCGCGCACACCAGAGCCAGGTGCACGTCCGCCCCGCAGCCCCGATGCCGCAGCTCCACCGGCGGTCCCGCGTCCTCGGCCAGGTGTTGGTCGCCGTACTGCATCAGCGCCACCAGCACCGGGCGGAGGTCTGCACCGCGCTGGGTCAGTCGGTACTCGAACCGGGTTCGCTGGCCGGCTTCGCGGTACGGCGCCCGCTCCAGCAGCCCCGCGTCGACCAGGTGGGCCAGCCGAGCCGCCAGCACCGCGCGCGGGGCGCCCAGCCGGCGTTGCAGCGGTTCGAAGCGGCGCACCCCGTTGTTGACCTCTCGAAGCAGCAAGAACGTCCACTTATCGCCGACCAGCGCTACGGTCCGGGCGACCGAGCAGACGGTCGGGTCCAGCTCCAGCCACTCCTGCGTCCACGTCATGCCCGGACGCTACGTTCATCTGGCGTACTTAGCCAACCCGGAGGTTGTCCGTGCCCAGTGCCCTCGCCGGCCTGCTCGTCGCCGACTTCTCTCGGGCGCTTGCCGGCCCGTACGCCGCAATGCTGCTCGGTGACCTCGGCGCCGAGGTGGTGAAGATCGAGCGTCCGGGCGGCGGCGACGAGGTGCGCGGCTGGGGACCGCCGTTCGTCGACGGCGTCAGCGCCTACTTCCTGGCGGCCAACCGGAACAAGCGCTCGGTGACGCTCGACCTCGGCACCGAAGCCGGGCGACAGGCTGCGACCGCGTTGGCGACACGGGCCGACGTACTGGTGGAGAACTTCCGGCCGGGGACCATGGCGCGACTGGGACTGGGGTACGGCGAGCTGCGTTCGGCCAACCCCGGGCTGGTCTACTGCAGCATCTCCGGCTTCGGCTCCGGCGCCGGGGCACGGCTGCCCGGCTACGACTTCCTGCTGCAGGCGGTCGGCGGGCTGATGAGCGTCACCGGTCCGGAAGGCGGCGAACCGACCAAGGTCGGCGTGCCCATTGTCGACGTGCTCGCAGCCTTGCACGCGACGGTGGCCATTCTGGCCGCACTGCAGCACCGGGAGCGCACCGGAGCCGGACAGCTGGTCGAAGTGAACCTGCTGTCCTCGGTGCTGGCCGGCCTGGTCAACCAAGCCTCCAGCTACCTGACCGCCGCCGTGGTGCCCGGACCGTTGGGCAACCGGCACCCGAGCATCACGCCGTACGAGACGCTGGCGGCGGCCGACCGACCGCTGGTTGTCGCGGTGGCCAACGACCGACAGTTCGGCGCGTTGTGCGACGTGCTCGGCATCGCCGGCGCAGCCGTCGACTCACGGTTCGCGACGAACGCGGCCCGGGTCGCCCACCGGGTTGAGTTGGCGTCGGTGCTCGAGACCGCCCTGGCCAGCCGACCGGCAGCTGCCTGGGTGGCCGAGATGACCGCTAGCGGCGTGCCGGCCGGGGTGGTCAACACGATCGCCGAGGCTTTTGCCCTGGCGGCCGACCTGGGCCTGGACCCGGTGGCCGAAGTGGCCCGGCCAGAAGGTGGGCGGGTGCGCACGACCGCCAGCCCGCTGGACCTGTCCGCCACCCCGGTCAGCTATCGGCGGTGCCCTCCGCGACTCGGCGAGCACACGGTCGAGGTACTTGCCCAACTGGCGAACGAGGCCGACATCAGGGGCGAACGTCCTGTCGACCCATGACATCCGTGCATCGACGGCGCCTTACCACGCATATATAGTCCACGGCCAATCGCGTGATTTCGGTCACACCGCACCCCGGGGGGACCCCGTGCTTCGTCACCCAACCCGAAAGCCCGCCATCGTTGCGTTGGTGGCCGGCAGCGTCTTGCTGACCGCTTGCGCCAACTCTGGGGGTAGCAGCAGCAGCAGCAGCGGCGCCAGCACCGGCGTCAGCGGTGACACCGTCACCCTGGGCGCGGCCGTGTCGCTCACCGGTGCGCTGGCCCGGGAAGGCATTCTCACCCGCGAGGGTTACGACCTGTGCACCGACGTGGTGAACGCGAAGGGTCTGCAGATCGGCGGCAAGAAGGTCAAGCTGGCCATCACCTACCAGGACGACAAGTCCGCTCCGGACACCGCCGGCCAGCTCATCGACCAGTTCAACGACAAGGGCAACAAGCTCATCCTGGGGCCGTACGGATCGGCCACCACGGAAGCCGCCGCGGCCGTCGTCGAGCGCAACGGACAGGTCATGGTCGACAGCTCGGGAGCCGACGACAAGATCTTCACCAAGGGCTACAAGCGCACCTTCGCGGTGTTGTCGCCGGCCAGCAAGTACCTGTCCGCGATCGTGACGGCGGTCAACGAGCTGGCCACGCCGAAGCCCAAGACGGTGGCCATCCTCTCTGCCGACGACGGCTTCTCCAAGACCGCGGCCGATGGGGCCAAGACGGAGGCCGGCAAGGTCGGGTGGAACGTGGTGGCCACCAACTACTTCCCCAGCCGGGCCACCGACGTGTCCTCCTCACTCACCCAGATTCGCGGACTCAAGCCCGACCTCGTGCTCGGGTCGGTGCATCTGGAGGAGGGCATCGCCATTATCCGGCAGTCGCGTGAGCTCGGGGTGACGCCGATGGCCTTCGGCGAGACCGTCGCCCCGCCGACTCCGGACTTCGCCAGCACGCTGGGTCCACAGGCGGAGGGCGTGCTGGGCTCGAGCCAGTGGACGAAGGAGGGCAAGGGCAAGGACGAGTGGTTCGGCACCGCGGCCGACTACAACGCCTCGTTCCAGCAGAAGTTCGGCCGGGAGCCGGAGTACCACGCGGCCGAGGCGACCGCAGCCTGCTTCGCCTTTGTCGAGGCAATGACGAAGGCGAACTCGGCTGACCCGAACAAGGTCCTCGACGCCGTTGCTGCGCTGGACACCGACTCCTTCTTCGGCCAGATCAAGTTCAACCAGACCGGGCTCAACATCTACAAGCCGATGGCCGTCATCCAGATCCAGCAGGGTCAGCAGGTCGCGGTCTGGCCGAAGACGGACAAGACCTCGGCGATGAGGTGGCCGGTGGCCACGTCGTGACGCCGTTCCTGCAGGCCACGGTCTACGGCCTGCTCCAGGGAGGTTTGCTCGCGCTGGTCGCGGTGGGCTTCTCCCTGGTGTGGGGCGTCATGAACGTCGTCAACCTGGCGCACGGCGCGCTGGCCATCACCGGCGCCTACTTCTCCTGGCAGCTGCACGAATCACTGGGTCTGGACCCGGTGCTCTCTCTCGTGGTGGTGCTGCCGGTGATGTTTATGGTCGGCTACGTCATTCAACGGGGGCTGATCAACCTGGTGGTCAACGCGCCAATCTGGATGACCCTGCTGCTGACGTTCGGGCTGGAGGCACTGATCGTTAACGGCCTGCTGCTCGCCTTCACCGGCGACTTCCGCTCCACCCGGACGGGGTATTCGACAAACACCCTGGCGCTGGGCGGGGTGCGCATCCCTTATGCCCGGCTCATCGCCTTCGGGCTGAGCCTGCTGCTCACCGTCGCGCTGGTGCTGTTCATCCGCAACACGAAGATGGGGTTGGCGATCCGGGCCACCGGCATGGACCGCACGGCTGCCCGGCTGATGGGGATGAACGTTCGGCACGTGTACGCCGTGACCTTCGGCACCGCCACCGCGCTGGCCGCCGCGGCCGGCTCCATGATCGGGCTGGTCGGGACGTTCACGCCAGTCGTGGCCGGGGGCTACACCCTGCAGAGCTTCGTCATCGCGGTGCTCGGCGGCCTGGGCAACATGTGGGGCGCCCTGGCCGGCGGCCTGGTGCTCGGGCTGGCAACCGCCTGGGGGGCGCTCTACCTGTCCGGCACGCTCGTAAACGCCATCGCCTTCGGCATCCTCGTGCTGGTGCTGATCGTGCGACCGAGCGGCCTGCTGGGCAAGCCCTACTACGAAGCTCGTGCCGAGGCTTAAGGGATGGCCGCCACTTCGGCCCGTCCGGGCATGCCCGAGTCGGAGTCGGAGTCGGCGCACCCGGAGCTCGGCGCACCGACGACCGGGCCGCCCAAAGCCGCCCCGGCGGGCCGCACCACGGCGTCGCAGCTGGCTGGCTGGGCGCTGGTGCTCGGACTGCTGGTCATCTGCCTGCTCGCGCCGAAGCTGTTCATCCCCAGCTTCCTGCGCACACTGTCTGCCGTCTTCATGTTCGCCACCCTGGCGCAGGCGTGGAACATCATCGGCGGATTCACCGGGTACCCGAGCTTTGGCAACGTGGTGTTCTTCGGTCTCGGCGGCTACACCATCGCGGTGCTCATGGCCCGCTCGCACTGGTCGTTCTGGCCGGCGCTGGTGGTCGCCGTGGTGCTCGGCGCGGCGTACGCCATGCTCATCGGGATCCCGACGCTGCGGCTGAAAGGGCACTACTTCGCCATCGCGACGCTGGGTGTGGCGGAGGGCACCCGCGAGATCGTGCTCAACGTGCCGAAGGTGACCGGCGGCGGCGCCGGCATCACGGTGCCCGCAGTCGGCCCGAGCGCCACCACGAGCTACCCCGGCAACACCGGTTTTCTCTACTACTTCCTCGCCCTGCTCGTGGTGGCGATGCTGGCCGTCTATGCGATCGCCCGCAGCCGCTTCGGCTTCGCCCTGCGCGCGATCAACCAGGACGAGGACGCCGCCGCGGCCGCCGGGATCAACACCACCCGGATGAAAATCGCGGCGTTCATGGTCAGCGGTGCGATCACGGCGGCGGCCGGGTCCATCTACGCCTTCCAGCAGGTCAGCATCTACCCCGACCGGTTGTTCTCGGTCGACATCACCGTGCTGATGGTCATCATGGCGGTCATCGGCGGCAGCGGAACGGTGATCGGGCCGCTGGTCGGCGGCGTGGGGCTGCAGTTCCTCTCCGAGTACCTGCGGCAGAACTTCACCGACTACCACACCTTCATCTTCGGCGCGATCATCATCGTGGCCGTGGTGCTGCTCCCGGAAGGTGCCGTGCGCTTCGCCAGTGAGACGGTGCGGCAGCGACGACTGCCGATCATGGACAACCTACGGCGGTACCGGCTGTGACGGCCGCGCTGGAGACCCGCGACCTCTCGGTCCGCTTCGGCGGGCTGAAGGCGGTCGACGGCATCTCGGTCACCGTCGAGGACGGCCGGGTCCTGGGAGTCATCGGCCCGAACGGCGCCGGCAAGTCGACGTTCATCAACCTGATCACCGGGCAGATCCGGCCGACCCGCGGGAAGGTGCTCGTCGCCGGGCGCGACCTGACCGGGGCCAAACCCTGGAAGATCGCCGCCGCCCGGGTGGCCCGGACCTTCCAGATCAACAAGCCGTTCCGCGGCTTGAGCGTGCGGGACAACGTGGCGATCGGGGCGATGTTCGGCGCTCCCGGCGGCGGCTCGGTCGCCAAGGCCCGCGGCGTGGCCGACGAGGTGCTCGAGCGGCTGGGGTTGAGCGGAGTCGCCGAGCTCGGCCCCACGGAACTCAGCGTCGCGCACGCCCAACGTCTCGAGGTGGCCAAGGCACTCGCGCTGCGCCCGCGGGTGCTCTTCCTCGACGAGGCAATGGCGGGGCTGCGACCGGCTGAGATGGAGCCGCAGCTGGAGCTGATCCGCGAGCTGCGGCGCGAGGGATTGGCGATTGTCGTCGTCGAGCACGTGATGCGAGCCATCCGCAGCGTGTGCGACACCGTTCTGGTGATGCAGGAGGGAAGGGAGCTGCTCACGGGTCCGCCGGACGAGGTGCTCGCGGACGAGCGCGTCATCACGGCGTACCTCGGTCAGCGCTACGCCGAGCGGCAGCGCGCGGAACGGGCCGAGGCCGGTGGCAGCGGACCCGCCGTCGCCGACCAGGTCGGCCCGCGGCCGGAGGGGGAGACGCGTGCTCCAGGTTAGTGAGCTGTCTGCCGGCTACGGCCGGGTCCCGGTCCTGTTCGACATCTCCCTCGATGTCGACGAAGGCGACGTGGTTGCGCTGGTCGGCTCCAACGGCGCCGGCAAGACGACCCTGCTGCGGGCGATGTCGGGGATGTTGCCGCCGTCCGGTGGGACAGTGGTTCTCGATGGCAAGGACATCACTCGGTTGGCGTCCGAGCAGATCGTCCGGCTGGGGATCGCCCACGTCCCGGAGGGCCGCCGACTCTTCCCCGGCCTGACCGTCGAGGAGAACCTGCTCGCCGGCGCATACCACCGTTCGGATGGCGACGTACGGCGAGACTTCGACCGGGTGCTCGACATGTTCCCCCGGCTGCGGGAGCGGCTGCGCCAGGTCGCCGGCTCGATGTCCGGCGGAGAGCAGCAGATGTGCGCGATCGCCCGCGGGCTGATGAGCCGGCCGCGGCTGCTGATGGTGGACGAACTGTCGATGGGCCTGGCGCCCAATCTGGTCGACCTGTTCCTGGACCGGCTCAAGGCGATTGCGGCCGACGGCATCGCGGTGCTCGTCGTCGATCAGGACGTCGACGCAGCCCTGCGGGCGGCCCGGCACGGTTACGTGATGTCGACCGGGCACATCACGGCGCAGGGCTCCAGCGAGCAGTTGCTCGCCGACCCGGCGGTCCGGGACGCCTACATGGGCGTCGGCTGACCGGCCCAACGACCGATGCCCGCATTGCCGGAGGAGGAGCAGGCCATCGTCGCGGTGGTCCGCGAGTTCGTCGACCGCGACGTTCGCCCTGTTGCCCGCGAGCTGGAACACGCCAACAGCTACCCCGCGCAGCTGATCGAGCGGATGAAACAACTGGGCGTGTTCGGCCTTGTCGTCCCGGCGCCGTACGGCGCGGTGCGGGTGTCCACCCGATGCTTCGCGCTGGTGACCGAGGAACTCGCCCGCGGGTGGATGAGCCTGGCCGGTGCGGTCGGCGGCCACTCGGTGGTCGCGAGCCTGATCGCGACCTTCGGCACCGAGCGGCAGCGGGAGCGCTACCTGCCCCGGATGGCGACCGGGCAGCTGCGGGCCACGATGGCACTGACCGAGCCCGGCGGCGGCTCGGACCTGCAGGCGATCCGCACTGTCGCCCGCCGCGACGACGCCCGGCAAGCCGGCCAGGACAGCGCCGGGTACGTCGTGAACGGCACCAAGACCTGGATCACCAACGCGCGTCGGGCCGGCCTGGTCGCCCTGCTGTGCAAGACCGACCCGGCGGCGGACCCGGCGTACCGCGGGATGAGCATCCTGCTGGTCGAGAAGGTTCCCGGACTCACCGTCTCCCGGGACCTGCCCAAGCTGGGATACAAGGGGGTGGAGAGCTGCGAGATCGCCCTCACCGACTGCCGGGTGCCCACCGATGCGCTGCTCGGGACCGAGGAGGGTCGCGGCTTCGCCCAGATGATGGCCGGGCTGGAGCTGGGTCGCATCCAGGTCGCGGCCCGGGCCGTCGGGGTGGCCCGGGCCGCGTTCGAGGATGCGCTGGCGTATGCCCAGCAGCGGGAGGCCTTCGGCCGCCCGATCTGGCGGCACCAGTCGATCGGCAACTACCTCGCCGATATGGCCACGAAGGTCACCGCCGCCCGGCTGCTGGTCGTGGACGCTGCCGACCGACTCGACGCCGGGCGCCGCTGCGACCTCGAGGCCGGCATGGCCAAGCTGTTCGCATCCGAGATCGCCATGCAGGTCGCGCTGGACGCGTTGCGGATTCACGGCGGATACGGCTACTCCACCGAGTTCGACGTAGAGCGCTATTTCCGCGATGCGCCACTGATGATCGTCGGCGAGGGGACCAACGAGATCCAGCGTGACGTCATCGTCCGCCAACTCATCGCCCGGGGCGGCCTCGACGCGTGAGTCGTCTGGGTCACTTCTCCGATGCCGGGCCGGCTGCAAGGCGGCCTGACACGCCGCCGCGCAGTCCTGTGGACAGCGACGATTCTGTCGGAGCTGCCGACCCACCGCCCGGACGGAATCTGGCGAGCGCGGCCGCCGGCGGTGGCGGGCCGCCGGAGCGATCCCGCGCTCAGCCGGGCGCCGTGAGGAGAACGAGCCTGCTCCCGCTCGTGACCGCCCGCGGGGGGCAGCGGTCAGCTGCCGGCCGGGGCCTTGACCGCGAGCACGGGGCAGTCCGCAAAGAGCAGGATCTCCTGGGCGTTGCTGCCCAGGATCAGCTTCCCGATGGGCGACCGCCGCCGCAGGCCGATCACGATCAGCTCCGCGCCGGTTCGCTTGGACGTCTCGACCAAGTCCTCGGCCGGATCGCGACCAAGGATCAGTTCATGCAGGTCGTGCTCGATGCCCTCGGTGCGCAGCCGCTCCTCCAGCCGGGCGAACTCCTCGCGGTACCTCACCACCGTGTCCGAGTCGGTGTGGCTGCCGCCACGGGCGGAGTGCACGACGACCAGCCGGGCGCCGCGCCGGGCGGTCTCGGTCACTGCCGCGTCCACCGCCGCCTGTCCCTCCGGCGTCAGGATGAAGCCAACCACGATGGTCCCTCGACCACTTGCTGTGCCCTCCACCGCAGTCGCCCTCCCGTCTCCTAGCGCCCGAATGTCGGGGACGAACGATTTCGTGGTGGCCCACCGGGCGCGGTCCAGCATGAGCCTGACGCATGGAGTGGTGCGTGCCAACGGCCGGAAGTCCCGTCGTGGAGGTCGCCATGTCCACCCCACCCGCCCTGGGCACCATCGTGTGCTGGGGTGAAGTCGCCTGCCCATGGGCATCACTGGCCGTGCACCGGCTGCGGGCGGCAGGGCTTTCCACACATCGACGCCGACGGGCCCGCGTGCACCCCGAGGTTCTCCGCCGCGCCGCCGGCTGACAGTCGCTGCCAACGGCGGCGGTAACATCGATGACCGCCAGGCAATCCGCCTTACCGACCCCCCGCCGTCATTAAGGTGCGCTCGACAGCCATGATCGGCCGCGCGAGCATCGACGCTGCGTCGAAGGCAGGAAAGCGCTGATGGGACAGACCGGCAACAGCTCGCCGGCGATCAGAGTCGAGAGCTTGCGCAAGACCTACCGCAACCGAGCGGGGACGGTCGAAGCCGCGCGCGGAGTCAGCTTCGACGTCGCCCACGGGGAGGTCTTCGCCCTCCTCGGGCCGAACGGTGCCGGCAAGACGACCACGCTGGAGATCCTGGAGGGGTCCCTGGCCCGCGACTCAGGCACCGTGGCTGTCCTCGGCCTCGACCCCGGGTCGCGTGCCGATCTCAACCGGCTGCGTAAGCGGGTCGGCATCGTGCTGCAGGAGACGGCTGTCGAGCCGTATCTCACGGTCAGCGAGGTGCTGCGCCGCAACGCGGCGTACTACTCCAACCCTCGGCCGATCGAGGAGGTGATCGAGCTGGTCGGCCTGACCGAGAAGGCCAAGGCCCGAGTGAAGACGCTCTCCGGTGGGCAGCAGCGCCGGCTCGATGTCGCCCTGGGCCTGGTGGGACGCCCGGAGCTGCTGTTTCTCGATGAACCCACGACCGGGTTCGATCCCTCGGCCCGCCGGGGCGCGTGGGCGCTCGTGCACGGGCTGACCCGACTCGGTACGACGATCGTGCTGACCACGCACTACATGGATGAAGCGCAGGCGCTGGCCGACCGGGTCGCCGTCATCGTCGGCGGTGAAATCGTCGCCCAGGGACCGCCGGACTCCCTGGCCGGCCGAGACCGGGCCGCCACCCGGATCCGTTTCCGGCTGCCGGCCGGGGTACGCCGCGAGGACCTGCCGCTGCCCGCGACGACCGCCGCCGATGCACCCGAAGACCTGCGGGACCAGCTCGTAGAGATCGACACCGACGACGACGTACCCGTCCTGCATGAACTCACCGGTTGGGCGCTTCGTGGGGGTCACGACCTGGACGCGTTGACCGTCGACCGGCCCAGCCTGGAGGACGTCTACCTCAGCCTCACCGGTAGCGCGGCCACCGCCATCCCGCCGCCGGGGTCGCGGCAGCCCGCTGCTACGCAGCCCTCCGGAGCCGCCTCATGAACGCCGCCGCACTCGCCGTGCACCAGGTCCGCTACGAGCAGAAGTCCTACTGGCGCAACCCCGCGAGCGCGTTCTTCTCGTTCGCCTTTCCGATCCTGTTCCTGGTGATCTTCGCGACCCTGAACGCCAGTGCGCACCTGCCCGATCTGGGCGGCATCTCCTACAACCAGTACTACGTGCCCGGCATCGTCGCTTTCGGCCTGATGAGCGCGTGCTACACTAACCTGTCGACCACTATCGCCATCCGCCGAGACGCCGGCATCCTCAAGCGACTGCGCAGCACGCCGTTGCCGCCGTGGGCGATGTTCGCCGGCATGGTCGGCAACAGCGTCGTGGTCAGCGTCATTCTCGCCATCCTGGTGAGCGCCGTCGGCATGCTCTTCTACGGCGTCAGCGCTCCGCACGGCATCCCCGCGCTGCTGGTGGCGCTGGCGCTGGGCGCCGCCTGCTTCTGCGCGCTCGGCGTCGCGGTGTCCACGCTGATACCCAACGCCGACGCCGCCCCCGCCGTGGTCAACTTCGTGTTCTTCCCGCTGGTGTTCATCTCGGGCACGTTCTACCCGGTGCCGAAAGGCTCGGTCCTGGAACGGATCGCAAACGTCTTCCCACTCGTGCACTTCACCCGGTCGGTGTTCGCACCGTTCGACCCGCACGCCACCGGCGCCCGGTTCGCCAGCCACGACCTACTCATCGTGGCGGTGTGGGCGGTGGCGGCGGCGATCGTGGGGGTACGCCGGTTCCGCTGGGAGCCATCGCGTCGCTGAGCCGGGCGCGCGCCCGGCTAGGCGTCCCCAGCTGGGCTGTCCAGCCGCACATACAGCGGCTGCAGGGCCGCCATCAGGCCGGCTCCGCCGATCGCTGCGCCGGGGGTGGGTAACTGACGCAGCAACAGGTCCACCGGCAGCTCGGGGGAGGCGGGGATGGCCGGCAGGGACGGTGCGTCCCAGAAGGTGTACCGGTCTGTCGGTGCCGTCGCCGAGGCGTCCGCGGCGTCGTCCGCAATGCCGGCCAGCGCCACCGCGGCCCCCACCAGCGGCCGCCGGGGCGTGGAAGGGCTGGCATCGACGGGACCGACGGGCGGTGCCGGCACGCCGTCGCCGGCCGCGCGCAACGAGCGCAAGCGCGCCAGCAGCTCCTCCCGGCTGCGCCCACGCCAGTGCAGGATCCGGAAGGGGTCGTCGTCGAAGCTCTCCGCGAGCAGGTAGAAGGTGGCCGCGAGGTGCTTGCACGGCACCTCCCAGTCCGGACACGAGCAGATCATCTCCAGGTCCTTCGCCTTGGCCGGGAATAGCGGCGCCCCGGCAGCGGCGAACACCTCTTCCAACTCGGGCGGCATCTCCCCGGCCAGCAGGTGCGCGCAGTGGATGGCCTGCTCCGCGAGCGCCACCTCGGTCTTGGCCCACGCCAGCTCGCTGAGCGGCGTCAGCCGCACCGTGACCCGGTACGGCGCGGAGCGGGTCCCCTGGACGCGGGCGGTGACCACCCCCGGGGCCACGTCCAAACCGAGCACCTGGCCTCGTCGCGCATAGGCCTTGCCGCGACTGAGTCGGGAACCCATGGCGAAGGACTCGAGTACCGCGACGAAACGCCGGGACCACCAGTTCTCGCCGATGTCGCCGCGAGCGCTGCGCGCCACCAGGCCACCGGTCACCGGCCGGGGCCGGGCGGCCGGCGGGAAGTCGCCCGCCCAGGTCGCACCGCCGCGACGCCTCCCCGGGCTCACTCCACCACCGACCCGGCCTCGAGGGTGAACAGCTGCCGCAACTGGGAAGTCGACAGCTCGGTCAGCCAGCCCTCACCGGTACCGACCACAGCCTCGGCCAGGCCCCGCTTCTCCCTGATCATCACCGAGATCTTCTCCTCCAACGTCCCGGCACAGACCAGCTTGCGGACCTGCACGGTGCGGGTCTGCCCGATCCGGAAGGCCCGGTCGGTGGCCTGGTCCTCCACCGCCGGGTTCCACCACCGGTCGACGTGGACCACGTGGTTCGCCGCGGTCAACGTCAGGCCGGTGCCACCCGCCTTGAGCGACAGGACGAACATCGGCGCCCCGGCGGCATCGCGCTGGAAGTGCTCGACCATGGCATCCCGGTCGGCCTGGGCCACACCGCCGTGCAGGAACAGCACCTCCCGGCCGAAGCGGGCGCTCAGGTGGGAGCGCAGCATGTGACCGAACTCGGCGTACTGGGTGAACAGCAGCGTCTTCTCCCCCGCGGCCAGCACCTCCTCGAGCGTCTCCTCCAGTCGGGCCAGCTTGCCCGACCGGCCGGCCAGCCGACTGCCGTCGCGCAGGAAGTGGGCCGGGTGGTTGCACACCTGCTTGAGCTTGCTCATCGACGCCAGCACGAGGCCGCGCCGCTCGATGCCGGTGCTGTTGGCGATCCGCTCCAGCATGTCGGCCACCACCGCCTGGTAGAGGGAGGCCTGCTCGGCGGTCAGCGAACAGACCACCTCCATCTCCAGCTTGGCCGGCAGGTCGCTGATGATCGTCGGGTCGGTCTTGAGCCGCCGCAGCACCAGCGGCTGGGTAACCGCGCGCAGTCGTGCCCCCGCGTCGGCGTCGCCGTGCCGCTCGATCGGCGTTGCGAAGCGCTCCTTGAACTGATTGGCGCTTCCCAGCAGCGCCGGGTTCGCGAAGTCCATCAGCGACCACAGGTCCGCCAACCGGTTCTCCACCGGGGTTCCGGTGACGGCGAGCCGGTGCGGCGCCGGGATCGACCGAGCCGCCTGCGCCGCCTTGGTGGCGGCGTTCTTCACCGCCTGGGCCTCGTCGAGGACCAGGCGACGCCAGGGTACGGCGCGCAGCGCCGCCGCATCCCGCGCCAGTAACGCGTACGTCGTCACGACCAGGTCACTGGCGGCGACCTCGCGCTCGAATGCCTTACCGCGGGCGCGTTCCGCGCCGTGGTGCACGTGCACCCTCAGCTTGGGCGCGAAGCGGGCTGCCTCACGCTGCCAGTTGCCGACTACCGACATGGGGCAGACCAGCAGCGTGGGTCGGGCGTCGGCGTCCCGCTCGGCGTCGCCCGCCATCAGGGCCAGCAGCTGC